>NZ_JBSFEP010000022.1:0-155307 GCF_053594495.1 Streptomyces sp. NPDC001920 | reverse complement strand
CAGTACGAGGGCTTCCGCCCGGCACGCCGAGAGCACGCACCATACGCCGCGCGGCCCGCCCTCCGGGCGGACGACGGGACTTTGCGGACACGACCCAGCCGATGACGGGCCACTGAAGGCCGAGGCCATCGCCGACGTCATCCGCGTCGTGGAGGGCCCCCTGGTCTCGGTACGCGGCGTCCGTCCGCCCGAGCTGTCCTCCACCGGCCCCGCCCAGTCACTGCTCCCCCTGTGGATCGCGCTGCGGTCGCATGTGCGCGAGATTCTTGAGGGCGTGTCGCTCGCCGACGTCGCATCGGCCGAACTGCCCACCGGCGTAGCCGCACTGACCGACGCCCCGAAAGCCTGGGTAAACCCCTGACACGCTGGACCGTAGGCCAAAGATCCCAAAAAGTGAGATAGTCCCGTCCATCATATGAACACCCCCTTGGGGTGAACGCCACCTTCTGCCACGATCCCTATCAGCCAGGTAGGAAAACTAGGAATCCGCGGGGGGTGGCCATGCGCATGCGCGACCGCGCCGACCTGTCGCTCCCCCTGCTGACCTCGCGCCGCCACATCGACCTCGGCCGCACGTCCAGCGCCATCTGTCAGCCCGCCTGAGGCCGTCACCCGGCAGCCGTCGACAGAAGATCCTTCGGTCGGCAGCGTCACCCGCGCCCGCCCGTCCCCGCACAGCTCCGCTCCCGGATCCGCGACGGCATTCCCGCCGCCGAGGGCCGGCGAACGAAGCGCAGGCGCATGCCCATGAGCTCTGCGCCCCGCGCTTTCGCATCTCCCTGATCAACCCATTCCCCGAGAGGACACCTCCGTGTCTGCCGCAAGACCGCTCACCACCCTGCGCACCATCGCCGTCGTAGCAGCGCTCCCCCTCCTGCTCACCGCATGCGGCTACGGATCCGACGCCACCGACGACGACAAGCAGACCGAGGTCGCGGCGGACGCCAAGAAGCTCTCCGCCGACGAGGTGAAGATCGGCTATTTCCCCAACCTCACCCACGCCACGGCCCTCGTGGGCGTCCAGGAGGGCCTGTTCCAGAAGGAGCTCGGCGGCACCAGGATCAAGGCCTCGACCTTCAACGCCGGGCCCTCCGAGATCGAGGCGCTGAACGCCCGGTCCATCGACATCGGCTGGATCGGCCCCTCTCCCGCCATCAACGGCTACACCAAGTCGGGCGGCAAGAACCTGCGCATCATCAGCGGTTCCGCCTCCGGTGGCGTGAAGCTCGTGGTCAACCCGAAGAAGATCAAGTCCCTGGACGACGTCAAGGGCAAGAAGATCGCCACGCCGCAGCTCGGCAACACCCAGGACGTCGCGTTCCTCAACTGGATCGCGGAGAAGGGCTGGAAGGTCGACGCGGAGAGCGGCAAGGGCGACGTCTCCGTCGTCCGCACGGACAACAAGATCACCCCGGACGCCTACAAGTCCGGTTCCATCGACGGAGCCTGGGTGCCGGAGCCGACCGCTTCCAAGCTGGTCTCCGAGGGCGCGAAGGTGATCCTCGACGAAGCCGACCTGTGGCCCGACAAGAAGTTCGTGATCACGAACATCATCGTGCGTCAGGACTTCCTCAAGGATCACCCGGACGTCGTCGAGGCCGTGCTGCGCGGCTCGGTGAAGACCAACGAGTGGATCAACGCCAACCCGGACAAAGCCAAGGCGTCAGCCAACGCGGCACTGAAGGAAGAGTCCGGCAAGGCCCTGCCCGCAGAGGTCATCGACCCGGCCTGGAAGTCCATCACCTTCCTCGACGACCCGCTGGCCGCCACCCTCAACACCCAGGCCGAGCACGCGGTCAAGGCCGGTCTGCTGGAGCAGCCCAGCCTGAAGGGCATCTACGACCTCGCCCCGCTCAACAAGGTCCTCAAGGCCGAGGGCGTTGACCTGGTCGACGACGCCGGTCTCGGCGCCGAGTAGCCGAACAGCCGACAAGCGACAACCGCCCCGATGGGTACCCAGGAGGTGACGACCATGGCCACCACGGTCGCCAAGGCTGTCCCGGACGCCACGGCGGTGACCCACGCCGCCCGTATCGAGCACGTCTCGAAGTCCTTCCCCGCGCCGGGCACGCCCGGCGGGCAGCAGCTCGTGCTGGACGACATCACGCTCGATGTCGCACCGGGCGAGTTCGTCACCCTCCTGGGTGCCTCCGGTTGCGGCAAGTCCACCCTGCTCAACCTGGTCGCCGGGCTCGACCGGCCCTCCGCCGGCTCGATCGACACGGACGGCCGGCCCGCCCTGATGTTCCAGGAACACGCCCTGTTCCCGTGGCTGACCGCGGGCAAGAACATCGAACTCGCGCTGAAGCTGCGCGGGGTCGCGGGGCCGGAGCGCCGCGCCGAGGCGGAACGGCTGTTGGACCTCGTACGGCTGCAGGGCGCGCACGGCAAGCGGGTGCACGAACTGTCGGGCGGTATGCGCCAGCGCGTCGCACTGGCCCGCGCGCTGGCCCAGGACAGCCGACTGCTGCTGATGGACGAGCCGTTCGCCGCGCTGGACGCCATCACCCGTGACGTCCTGCACGACGAGCTGACCCGCATCTGGCGCGAGACGGGAGTGTCGGTGCTGTTCGTGACGCACAACGTGCGCGAGGCGGTGAAGCTGGCGCAGCGCGTGGTGCTGCTGTCCTCGCGGCCGGGCCGGATCGCCCGGGAATGGACCGTCGGCATCCCGCAGCCGCGCCGCATCGAGGACAGCGCGGTCGCCGAGTTGTCCGTCGAAATCACCGAAGAACTGCGCAGGGAGATCCGCCGCCATGGCCAGCACTGACACCGGCACCGACGCCAACAAGGCCGGCTCATCGGCAGCCGGGGAGCCCCAGGAAGTGCAGGACACGCAAGATCTGGCGGGGCTGGAGGCCGGACTCGACGCACTGGAATCGGTACAGGCCGACCGTACACCGCTGCGCGAGACGCTGATACGCAAAGCACTGCCGCCCATCACCGCCGTCGCACTGGTGCTGGTGGTCTGGCAGCTGCTGGTGTGGGCCGAGGTCGCCCCCGACTACAAGCTGCCGTCGCCGTCCGCGGTGTGGGACGAGGTGACCGACGCCTGGCGGCAGGGCACGCTCCTCGACTACATCTGGACGTCGGTCTCGCGCGGCCTGCTCGGATTCCTGATGGCACTCGCCATCGGTACGCCGCTCGGTCTGCTGGTCGCCCGGGTGAAGTTCGTCAGGGCGGCCGTCGGCCCCATCCTGTCCGGTCTGCAGTCGCTGCCGTCGGTGGCCTGGGTGCCGCCCGCCGTGCTCTGGCTGGGTCTGAACAACTCGATGATGTACGCCGTGATCCTGCTCGGCGCGGTCCCCTCCATCGCCAACGGTCTCGTCGCGGGCATCGACCAGATCCCCCCGCTCTTCCTGCGCGCCGGACGCACCCTGGGCGCGACCGGCCTGCGCGGCGCCTGGCACATCGTGATGCCGGGCGCGCTCCCCGGCTATCTCGCCGGCCTGAAGCAGGGCTGGGCGTTCTCGTGGCGCTCGCTGATGGCGGCCGAGATCATCGCCTCCTCGCCCGATCTGGGCGTCGGACTCGGCCAGTTGCTGGAGAACGGGCGCAACAACGCCAGCATCTCGCAGGTGTTCCTGGCCATCTTCCTCATCCTGCTCGTCGGCATCGCCATCGACCTGCTGATCTTCAGCCCGTTGGAGCGGCGGGTGCTGCGCGGCCGGGGCCTGCTGGTCACCCGCTGATCGAACGGATCCGCCCAAGGGCCGGCAAGAACCCGTCAACGGCCACCTCTCTGGAGCCATCCGCCCAGCGGAGTCACTCCGCAGCCGCTTCAAGTGATGTGCAAGGCCCGTGGCAAGGCCCTGACCAGCTCTTCCGCAGAGACGCTTCCGCCTGACGGAAGCCGCCTTGCGCGGCAACCGCAGCCGTCAGGAACCTGTTCCCAACCACGGCTCGCGGGGCGAGGACGCCCCGCCGACAGGGATGGGAAGCCCATGCCTCACATGACCGCCTTCGCCAGGAACCAGTGGTACGTCGCCGCATACAGCCATGAGGTCGGGCGCGAGTTGCTCGGGCGGACGATCCTCGGTGAGACGCTCGTGCTCTACCGCACGCAGGAGGAGGGGGCGCCGGTCGTCCTGCACGACCGCTGTGTGCACCGGCGCTATCCGCTGTCCGAGGCCCCGACCCGGCTCGACGGGGACCGGATCGTGTGTGGGTACCACGGGTTCACGTACGACACGACGGGTACGTGCGTGTACGTGCCGGGGCAGAAGCGCGTCCCGCGGACGGCGCGCGTGGCCTCCTACCCCGTCGTCGAGCAGGACTCGTTGATCTGGGTGTGGATCGGTGACCCGGCACTCGCCGACCCGGGGAGCATCCCGCGGGCCAGGCACCTCGACTCCCCCGGCTGGGTCACCGTGCGCGGCATGGAGCCCATCGACTGCGACTACGGCCTGCTCGTCGACAACCTCCTCGACCTCTCGCACGAGACCTATCTGCACGGCGGCTACATCGGCACCCCCGAGGTCGCCGAGACGCCGATCACCACCGAGGTCGACGAGGGCGCCGGCATCGTACGGGTGAGCCGGCACATGGACGACGCGGAGTGCCCGCCGTTCTACGCCAGGTCGACCGGCATCCAGGGCCGGATCACGCGCTGGCAGGACATCGAGTACCACGCGCCGTGCCTGTATCTGCTGCACAGCAGGGTCGCCCCGGTCGGTGTGCTGCCGGAGGCGGACGGCAGTGACCCGAACGGCTTCCACACCGAGGTCACGTACGCCATCACCCCGTCCGGCGACGGCAAGGTGTACGACTTCTGGGCTGTCTCGCGTGACTGGGCGACGGACGACGACGAGGTCACCGAGTTCCTGCGCGGCAACAACCACACCGTCGTGATGCAGGACGTCACCGCGCTCAACCTGCTGCAGAAGACCCTCGGCACCGAACGGCACGGCTACCAGGAGCTGAGCATCAACATCGACACCGGCGGCCTGGCCGCCCGCCGTATCCTCGCCCGGCTGGTCGAGGAGGGCGAGAAGCCGATGGAGAAGGTCCAGTGACGAGCCCGACCGGAGAGATCTATCGCATCGACTGGCTGCCGGGCACCGACGTTCTGCACGGCACCTGCCACTGCGGCCGCGAGCACACCGCGCAGGACCCGGTGGAGATGTGGGAGTGGATGCTCGCCCATCCCCAGGGGCACATTCCGGACGAGCCGCGAGGAACCAGCTCATGACCGCGTACGAAGCCGAACTCGTCGTCGAGAGCCGGGAGTTCGTCGCCGACGGGGTGCTCGCCCTCACCCTGCGCCACCCGCTGGGCGAGCCGCTCCCGGCCTGGGAGCCCGGCGCCCACATCGACGTCGTCCTCGGGCCCGATCTCGAGCGGCAGTACTCGCTGTGCGGCGATCCGGCGGACCGGACGCGGTGGCGGATCGCCGTCCTGCGGGAGCCGGACGGGCGGGGCGGTTCCGCCCATGTGCACGAGCAGGTGGGACAGGGCGACAAGGTCCGGGTGCGCGGTCCGCGCAATCACTTCCGGCTGGAGCCCTCGCGCCGCTATCGGTTCATCGCGGGCGGCATCGGCATCACCCCGATCCTGCCCATGCTGGCCGCGGCCGAGGCGGCGGGCGCCGAGTGGACGCTGCTGTACGGCGGGCGTACGCGTCGATCGATGGCGTTCGCCGAGGAGCTGGCGCGGCACGGGGAGCGGGTCACCATCGCCCCGCAGGACGAGACCGGGCTGCTGGACCTGGCGTCGATGCTCGATGAGGTGCCCGACGGCACGCTCGTCTACTGCTGTGGTCCCGGGCCGCTGCTCGACGCGGTCGAGGAGCGGTGCCCGCCCGGGGTGCTGCACGTGGAGCGGTTCCAGCCGAAGGAGCAACCGGGCCGCGAGGACGGGGAGTTCGAGGTGGAGCTGGCCCGGAGCGGGCTCACGCTCACCGTCGCGCCGGGTGAATCCGTGCTGGACTCGGTGCGGGCGGCCGGCGTCGAGGTGCTCTACTCCTGCACCGAAGGCACCTGCGGGACCTGTGAGACCGACGTCCTGGACGGCACCCCGGAGCACCGGGACTCCGTGCTCACGGCCGAGGAGCAGCAGAGCGGCGAGACGATGATGATCTGTGTGTCCCGGTGCCGGGGGAAGCGGCTGGTGCTGGATTTGTGATCCGCAGGTCGGCCTCGATGCGGGCGACCGTCGCCAGCAGGTGCGGGAGCAGGTCGCGGCGCACGGAGTCGACGGAGTTGCGGCCGGCGTGCACGGCGATGTTGACCGCCGCTATCACCTCGCCGTCCCGGTCCCGCACCGGGACGGCGACCGACCTCAGCCCCTCCTCCAACTCCTGGTCGACCAGGGCGTATCCCTGCCGGCGGACGCGACCGAGCTCCGCGCGCAGCACCTCCGGTGAGGTGATGGTGCGTGCGGTCAGCGGCTTCGACTCGGCCTGTGCCAGCCGGGGTCGAACGTCCTCCTCCGGCAGGTGGGCGAGGATCACCCGGCCCACCGAGGTGACGTACGCCGGGAACCGGGTGCCGACCGTGATGGACGCCGTCATGATGCGCCGGGTCGGGACGCGGGCGACGTACACGATGTCGTCGCCGTCCAGGACGCACAGCGAGGACGACTCCCGTACCTGCGCGACGAGTTGCTCCAGATGGGGTTCGGCGATCTGCGGCAGGGTGTAGCTGGAGAGGTAGGAGTAGCCGAGCTCCAGCACGCGCGGGGTGAGGCGGAAGTGGCGGCCGTCGGTGTGGACGTAGCCGAGGTCGGCGAGGGTGAGCAGGAAGCGGCGGGCGGCGGCACGGGTCAGCTCGCAGGCGCGCGCGACCTCGCTGAGCGTCAGGGCCGGGTGCTCTGCGTCGAAGGCGCGGATCACGGCGAGGCCGCGTTCGAAGGACCGGACGAAATGAGGTGCGCGGGCTTCAGCGGACATCCTGGCCTCCGGCGTGCCGTACGACCGTACGCTCTGCGCACGCACGCTAGGAGTGCGGATCTCGTGATGTCAACAGCCCTTGTGCACAAGGGCATTGACCCTCAGCCCGGCAACCCTCTAGTTTCGCGCTGAGCACTTGTGTGCGGTCTGCGCACGGCCCGTCGAAATGCTGTCCCACTAGGGGGAGTCATGCGTCGTCTGCTCATCTGCCTCGCGGCCGGCACCCTGTTCACCGCCGCGACGGCCTGCGGTTCCGAATCTTCCGGGTCGGCCGGCGGGGACAAGGGATCCGGTGGTACCACCACGCTCAAGGTCGGAGTCATTCCCATCCTGGACGTGGCTCCCGTCTATCTGGGTCAGAAGAAGGGCTTCTACGCCGAGCGCGGCATCAAGCTGGAGCTGACACCCGCGCAGGGCGGGGCGGCGATCCTGCCCGGTGTCGTCTCCGGCCAGTTCCAGTTCGGCTTCAGCAACACGACGTCCCTGCTGGTGGCCGCCTCCAAGAACATGCCCGTCAAGGTCGTGGCGAACGGCGTCGCCTCCACCGCCGAGGAGGGTGCCGATTTCATGGGCACCACGGTGAAGAAGGGCAGCGCGATCAAGTCCCCCAGGCAACTGGAGGGCAAGAAGGTCGCGGTCAACACGCTCAACAACATCTGCGACACCGCGGTCAGGGAGTCGGTCCGCAAGGACGGCGGCGACCCGTCGAAGCTGACGTTCGTCGAGATGCCCTTCGACCAGATGCCCGCCGCGCTCGACAACGACCAGGTCGACGCGGCCTGCACGCCGGAACCCGCGCTCGCCACCGTCAAGGCCCAGGGCGGCACGTCCATCGCGTCGAGCTTCTACGACGTGGACCCTAACCTCACCGTGGCCATGTACCTCACCTCCCAGCAGTACGCCCAGGAGAACCCGGAGCTGGTGAAGAAGTTCCAGGAGGCGACCGCCGAGTCCCTCGAGTACGCCGACAGCCACCCGGACGAGGTCCGCCAGATCCTCACCACGTACACGAAGATCCCGCCGGACCTGCTGGGCGAACTGACCCTGCCGCACTTCCCCGCCGAGCCGGACCGCGCCTCCATCGAGAGGCTGGCCGAACTGGCCGAGGACGACGGCCTGTTCGAGGAGACCGTCGACCTGGACAAGCTGCTGCCGTGAGGGCGGCCAACGCCCTGCTGGGCGCGGCCGGGCTCGCGGGGTTCCTCGCGCTGTGCGAGGCGGTCCCGCGGCTCGGCATCGTCTCCGAGGACTACTTCCCGCCTGTCAGCCGCATCACCGACGCGCTCCTGACCGAACTCGGTGACCATGCCTTCTGGACGGCGCTCGGGGACACGCTCACCGGCTGGGCGGTGGGCCTGGCCATCGCGGTGACGGCCGGGGTCCTCGCCGGAGTCGTGATCGCGGTCGTGCCCCACCTGCGGGAGGCGACCGCGTCCACGATCGAGTTCCTCCGCCCGATCCCCTCGGTCGCCCTGATCCCGCTCGCGGTCCTGCTGTACGGCACGGAACTGCGGTCGGTGCTCCTGCTGGTGGTGTACGCGTCGTTCTGGCAGGTGCTGATCCAGACGCTGTACGGCATCCAGGACGTCGACCCGGTCGCCGAGGAGACGGCCCGCTCCTACGGCCTCGGCACCTGGGCGCGGGTCCGCCACGTCCTGTGGCCCACGGCCCTGCCGTACGTCATGACGGGCGTCCGCCTGGCCGCCGCGGTCGCCCTGATCCTGGCGGTGACAGCCGAACTCGTCCTCGGGGCCCCGGGCCTGGGCCGGCGCATCGCCGTCGCCCAGACCTCGCAGGCCGTACCGGAGATGTACGCCCTGGTGGTGGTCACCGGTCTGCTCGGACTGGTGATCAACGTGGGCGCGCGGACGGTGGAGCGCCGGGCGCTGGCCTGGCACCAGTCGGTACGCGGGGAGGTGGCGGTGTGAACGGCGGTGTGAAACGCCTGGTCCTGCGGCTCTTCTTCGTCGTCGCGCTGCCCGCCCTGCTGGTGGCCGCCTGGTGGTTCGCCTCCGCCGGCAGCACCGACGTGTACTGGCCTCCCCTGCGGACCATCCTGGAAGCCTTCCCTGAGGTGTGGACCGCGCGGCGCCTGCGCGACGACGTCCTGCCCAGCGTGCTGCGGCTGACCGGCGGTTACGCACTGGCGGCCGTCGTGGGCGTGGCGCTCGGCACCGTCATCGGGTCCTACCGGCGGGTGCGGGCGGTGTGCGAGCCGGTCCTGGAGTTCCTGCGGGCGGTCCCGCCGCCGGTGCTGGTGCCGGTCGTCACGCTGTTCGCGGGCATCGGGGACATGAGCAAGATCGTTGTGATCGCGAGCGGCTGCGTCTGGCCGGTCATGCTGAACACGGCCGAGGGCGTGCGCGCGGTGGACCCGGTCATGTCGGAGACAGCCCGCTCGTACGGCGTCACGGGCGCCGCACGGCTGCGCCACGTGGTGCTGCGGTCGGCGAGCCCGCAGATCTTCGCGGGGCTGCGGCAGGCCCTGTCCATCGGCATCATCCTCATGGTGATCAGCGAGATGTTCACGGCGCAGAACGGGCTCGGTTTCACCATCGTCCAGTTCCAGCGCGGGTTCGCGATCCCCGACATGTGGACCGGCATCCTGGTCCTCGGTCTGCTCGGCTTCCTGTTGTCGGTCCTCTTCCAGCTGGTCGAGCGACGGGTGCTCGGCTGGTACCACGGTCTGCGAGCCTCGTCCCGGCGGTCCCCGTGACGCTCACGAAAGGGCGGTCCATGCTCGACGTACGCGGTCTGCGGAAGGTCTACGAGGGGTCGGGGCGGCGCGTGGAGGCGGTCCGCGACCTCACCTTCACCGCCGACGCGGGGGAACTGGTCTGCCTCGTGGGCCCGTCGGGCTGCGGCAAGACGACCCTGCTGAAGTGCGTGGGCGGGCTGCTGGCACCGACGGCGGGTGAGGTGCGACTGGCCGGGCAGAAGGTCAGTGGTCCGCCGCCCGGCATGGCGTTCGTCTTCCAGGAGTACGGGCGCAGCCTCTTTTCGTGGATGCGGGTCGGCGAGAACGTCGAACTGCCGCTCAGGCAGAAGGACCTGAGCAGGGCCCGCCGCCGGGAGCTGGTCACCGACGCGCTGACGTCGGTCGGACTCGCGGACGCCGCCGGGGCGTACCCCTGGCAGCTGTCCGGCGGGATGCAGCAGCGGGTCGCGATCGCCCGCGCCCTGGCCTACGAGCCCCAGGTCCTTCTGATGGACGAGCCGTTCGCGGCCGTGGACGCCCAGACACGGGCCGATCTGGAGGACCTCGTACGGGGGCTGTGGCGGGAACGCGGTATCACGATCCTGTTCGTCACCCACGACATCGACGAGGCCGTGTACCTCGGTCAGCGGGTGATCGTGCTCTCCGCGTCGCCGACCGTCGTGCGGGAGCAGCTGAAGGTCGATCTGCCCGACGACCGGGACCAGTTGACCACGCGTGTGTCCCCGCGCTTCGCCGAGCTGCGGACCCGTGTGTACGAGCAGATCCGGTCGGCGAAGCTCGGGGCGACGGCCGTCGCCGAGACGGACACCCCTCCGCGTCCCTGACCGACCGCGTGGGGCCGGGCCGCGTCCCGCGGTGTACGGCGCGAGACGGGCCCCGTCAGTGCTCTTCGCGTGCGGCCCACAGCCCCCGGACGTGCCCGAGGTGCCGGGTCATGACCTCCCGTACGGCCCTCTCGTCGCGTGCGATCAGCGCGTCGAGGAGTTCGAGGTGCTCCTCGGCGGACGCCAGCAGGCGGCCCGCCCGGACGAGCGCGGTGAGCCCGTAGAGCCGGGAACGCCCCCGCAGGTCGCCGACGACCTCGACGAGATGGGCGTTGCCTGCGAGGGCGAGCAAGCCGAGGTGGAAGCGGGTGTCGGCCTCGACGTAGGCGATGAGGTCGGCGGAGACGGCGGCCTGCACGATCTCCCGGGCGGCGGGGCGCAGTGCCTCCAGGGAGACCTTGTCAGCGGTCCTGGCCAGCTCCACCACCGTGGGGATCTCGATGAGCGCGCGGATGTGCGTGTACTCGTCGAGTTGCTTCTCGGATACCTCGGTGACCCGGAAGCCCTTGTTGGGAACGGTGTCGACCAGCCCCTCCTTGACCAGGTCGAGCATGGCCTCGCGCACCGGCGTCGCCGAGACGCCGAAGCGGGCGGCGAGCGTCGGTGCCGAGTACACCTCGCCGGGGAGGAGTTCACCGGCGATCAGCGCGGCCCGCAGGGCGTCGGCGACCCGCTCCCGGTAGCTGCTCTTCTTGCCGCCCAGAGCAGGCAGCGCCGGGGCTGCTGCGGTGGACGGGGCGCCGGTGCGCTGGACGGCCATGGGTCTCCTAGCTGTGCAATGTCACGCGGTACGCGCCTCATTATCCTCGACGCTCACAGCACGAACCCGGCCGGGAACGGATCGGTCGGGTCGAGCAGGTACTGCGCCGTGCCGGTGATCCAGGCGCGACCGGTGAAGCTCGGCAGGACGGCCGGGCGGCCCGCCACCTCGGTGGTGCCCAGGAGGCGGCCGGTGAACCGGGTGCCGATGAAGGACTCGTTCACGAACTCGGTGTGCAGGGGGAGTTCGCCGCGCGCGTGCAGCTGGGCCATGCGCGCGCTGGTGCCCGTGCCGCAGGGTGAGCGGTCGAACCAGCCGGGGTGGATCGCCATGGCGTGCCGGGAGAGCCGGGCGGTGGAGCCGGGGGCGATCAGGTGGACGTGGTGACATCCGCGGATGGACGCGTCCTCGGGGTGGACGGGTTCGTCCTCGGCGTTGATCGCCGCCATGAGGGAGAGACCGGCCCGGAGGATGTCGTCCTTGCGGGAGCGGTCGAACGGCACTCCGAACTGGTCCAGCGGCAGGATGGCGTAGAAGTTGCCGCCGTACGCCAGGTCGTATGTCACCGTGCGTCCGTCGGCCAGTGTGATCTTGCGGTCGAGGGCGACGGAGAAGGACGGCACGTTCTGGAGGGTGACCGCCTTGGCGGCGCCGTCCTCCACCGCCACCTCGGCCACGACGAGGCCCGCCGGGGTGTCGAGCCGGATCGTGGTGACGGGCTCGACTACCTCGACCATGCCGGTCTCGACGAGCACCGTCGCCACGCCGATGGTGCCGTGCCCGCACATCGGCAGATAGCCGGAGACCTCGATGTAGATGACGCCCCAGTCGCAGTCGGGACGGGTGGGCGGCTGAAGGATGGCACCGCTCATCGCCGAGTGGCCGCGCGGTTCGTTCATCAGGAGTTGCTTGATGTCGTCGCGGTGCTCACGGAAGTACAGGCGCCGCTCGTTCATGGTGGCGCCGGGGATCGTGCCGATGCCGCCGGTGACGACACGGGTGGGCATGCCCTCGGTGTGCGAGTCGACGGCGTGCAGGACGAGTGTGCTGCGCACGGTCCAGCCTCCTTTGCGGTGACGTGAGTACGGTTACGCGAGCCCCGCGGCGACGGCCTTCTCGGTGGCGGCCCGGACCGCCGCCTCCTGCTCGGGCAGCAGCGCAACGCGCGGCGGGCGGACCGGTCCGCCGTGTCGGCCGACGATGTCCATGGACAGCTTGATGGCCTGCACGAACTCCACCTTGGAGTCCCAGCGCAGCAGCGGGTGCAGTTGCTCGTACAGCTTCCGGGCCGTGCCGAGGTCGCCGCGGACGGCCGCGCGGTACAGCTCGACGCAGGATTTCGGCAGCGCGTTGGGGTAGCCGGCCACCCAGCCCTTCGCACCGGCGATCGCGAGCTCCAGCAGTACGTCGTCGGCGCCGATCAGCAGATCGAGTCCCGGGGCGAGTTCGGCGAGCTGGTAGGCGCGGCGGACGTCGCCGGAGAACTCCTTCACCGCGTGGATGTGTCCCTCGCCGTGCAGCTTGGCCAGCAGCTCCGGCACGAGGTCGACCTTGGTGTCGATGGGGTTGTTGTACGCCACGATGGGCACGCCCGCCTCGGCGACCTCGGCGTAGTGCGACAGCACCGAGCGCTCGTCGGCGCGGTAGGCGTTGGGTGGCAGCAGCATCACGGACGCGCATCCGGCGTCGCGTGCCTGCTCGGCCCAGCGGCGGGACTCGGCGGAGCCGTAGGCGGCCACGCCTGGCATCACGCGCGCACCGCCGACGGCGGCGACGGCCGTCTCGACGACCTTGGCGCGCTCCTCGGGGGTGAGGACCTGGTACTCGCCGAGCGAGCCGTTCGGGACGACGCCGTCGCAGCCGTTCTCGACCAGCCAGGCGCAGTGCTCGGCGAACTTGCCGTGGTCGACGGAGAGATCGTCGTTCAGCGGGAGGGCGGTGGCGACGAGCACACCGCGCCAGGGGCGGTGTTCGAGGTCGGTGTCCGGCATGAGGATCCCCTCTCAATAGGGTGTGACATTTTACTGATGGTTACAGCGGTGGGCAGGATGTCCGTGCGGCCGGTCCGGCTCAGTCGCTCTCGGTCTCGCCGGCACGGGCCAGCACCCCGAGCGGCACGGGCCGGGCGAACGGCCGCCGGGACGGGGTGGCTTCACATCCGGCGAGGCCGGCGACCGCGGGCCCGCACACCCGGCCCTGGCACCAGCCCATCCCGGCCCGTGTCAGCAGCTTCACGGTGCGCGGATCACCGGCTCCGAGTTCCGCGACGGCCTCCCGGATCGCACCCCCGGTGACCTCCTCGCAGCGGCAGACGACGGTGTCGTCGGTGACCTGTTCGGCCCAGTGCGCCGGCGGCGCGTACACGGAGTCGAGCGCGGCGGAGAACGCCCGTAGCCGGTCCCGGGCCCTGGCGGCCGCCGCCCATGCGCGCGGGTCGGGCTCGGTCCCGCGCAGGCGCGCCGCGGCCGAGCGCCCGGCGATGCGGCCCTCGGCGAGCGCGAGGGCACAGCCGCCGACACCCGTGGTCTCGCCGGCGGCCCAGACGCCGGGGACGTCGGTGCGCTGCTCGTCGTCCACGCGCACGTCGTGGCCGTCGAGCCGGCAGCCCAGCGTCTCGGCGAGATCGGTGTGCGGGAGCATGCCGTGGCCGACGGCGAGGGTGTCGCAGGGGATACGGCGTCCGGTGCCGGGCCTGACCCGGCCGTCGCCGTCGAGCGCGGCGACGGTGACCGCCTCGATCCGGCCGGTGCCGTGCGCCTGGACGATCGTGTGCCGGGCCAGGAGCCGTACCCGGTGGCGCAGCAGCCGTGCCGCGTACCCGGCGCCTTCGACGACCTTGCCCGGCTGCGTCGCCAGCGCGCGGGACCGCCGTGCGAAGGCCCTGGGGCCGGCGGACTCGACGAGAGCGGCCACCTCGACGCCGGCCGCGGCGAGGCCGGTCGCCACGGGGAGGAGAAGCGGGCCGGTCCCGGCGACCACGGCGGTGCGGCCGGGGACCGCGAGCGTGCCCTTGAGCATGGCCTGGGCGCCTCCCGCGGTGACCACACCGGGGAGGGTCCAGCCGGGGAACGGCAGCACCTTCTCGTATCCGCCCGTCGCCAGGAGCACGGCGTCGGCGTGCACTTCGAACGGGTCCTCCTGCTCGGGGCCGAGGAGCGCGTGCACGGTGAAACCGTCGGTGCGCCGCTGCACGCACCACACGTGATGCTCCGTCAAGTGCCTGACGCCGCCCGCCCGGACGTGGGCGTGCAGCGCTTCGGTGAGCCGCTTCCAGGCGCGCCACTGGTGGTGCAGGGCCTGGGGGCGGCGGGCGCGCAGTTCGGCGGCGGGCTGCCGGTAGAACTGCCCGCCGGCCTGCGGGGCCGAGTCCAGGAGCGTGACCCGTACGCCCTGCGCGGCGGCCGCGACGCTCGCCGCGAGGCCGGCCGGTCCGGCGCCGATCACCGCCAGGTGCGGGCGGGCCTCCCGTCGATCCGCGTCAGTCATCGTGGCCCGTCCCCTCCTGGGTGCGGATGGCGTCGCCCGGCCGCAGGGGCGCCAGGCAGGCCCGCTGGTTAGGCCGGCCGTTGACCGTCACGAGACAGTCGAAGCAGACGCCGATGCCGCAGAAGACACCGCGCGGACGGCCCTCGCCCCGGGTGCGGCGCCACGACGTCACTCCGGCCGCCCAGAGCGCGGCGGCGACGGTCTGGCCGGGCAGGGCCTCGATCTCACGGCCGTCCAGGGTGACGGTGAACGCGGGGCCGGGACGGGCGTCGGCCAGTTCCACGGGGGATCTCACGCGGCCTCCTCGGCGAAGCGGTCGGGGCGGAACGGCGCCAGGTCCAGGTCGGGCCTGGCGGCGGTGAGGGCTTGGGCGATCAAGTGGCCGGTGCCGGTGGCGAGCCCGATGCCCGCGCCCTCGTGACCGCAGGCGTGGTACAGCCCGGGGACGCGGGGGTCCGGTCCGACAGCGGGGAGGTGGTCGGGCAGGTACGGGCGGAAGCCCAGGTAGGAGCGCATGGCCCGCACTCGCTCCAGGAACGGGAACAGCCGCGTTGCGCCGGCCGCCAGGGCCCGTACGACCGGTAGGGAGAACGTCCGGTCGAACCCGACCCGCTCGCGGCTGGCCCCGATCAGGATCGGCCCCGCGGCGGTGTCCTCCACGACGGGTGAGGTCTGCAACGCGGCCGAGTCGCTGGCGACGTCGGCCACGTAGTCGGCGGCGTACACCTTGTGCCGGACCTTGCGCGGGAGGGGCTCGGTGACGAGGACGAAGCCGCGCCGAGGCAGGACGGGCAACGGGGCGCCCGCGAGTGCGGCGACCTCGCCGCCCCAGGTGCCGGCCGCGTTGACGACCGCAGACGCGTGAAGGTCGCCCCGGTCGGTGCGGACCCCGCGTACGGTGCCGTCCGGGGCGCGCAGGACTCCGGTGACCGTGTGGCCGGTGAGCAGGCGGGCGCCGCAGGCGCGGACCAGGTGGGCGGCGGCCAGGGCGGGCATGACCTGGGCGTCCTGCGGATAGTGGACGGCGCCGGGCAGGCCCGGGGCGAGGTGGGGTTCGAGATCGTACAGCGCGTCGTCCGCGACCGGTTCGGCGACCACCCCCGCGGCACGCTGCCGTTCGGCGAACCGCTGCAGTGCCGCGAGCCCGCCGGTTGAGGAGGCCACGACCAGTCCCCCCTTGGCCTCGTACTCGACGGCCTCCCCGAACTCCCGTGCCAGTTCGTCCCAGAGGCGGCCGGACAGCAGCGCCAGGTCCAGCTCCGGGCCCGGCTCCTTGTCGGAGACGAGGAGGTTGCCCTCTCCGGCACCGGTCGTGCCGCCGGCCACCGGGCCACGGTCGACGACGATCACGTCGAGCCCCGCCCGGGCCGCGTACAGGGCGCAGGCCGCACCCACCATTCCGGCTCCGACGACCACGACATCGCAGGTCAGTGGCTTGCTCACGGCAGTACTATGTCACATATCCCTGTTGCTGGGAATGGGGTGGCGCCGGAGGGACGACGGTGGTGCGCGCGCATGCCGACGGGGCGCCGTCGGCGACCTGAACGCCGACGGTGCCCCGACCAGCCTCAGGGAGTGGGCACGACGCGCAGATGGGCCGCGGTGCGGCGGCGGAGCCCACGGGACCTGGGCCGGTCGCGGCGCACCTCGCGCAGCACCAGCGTCAGCCGGGTGTACCCCAGTTCCTGAAGGGTTCTCGGCGTCTCGTCCACGACGCGGCACTCGGTCGCGCCCCAACGGGGGTCGGGATGCAGCAGGGGACGTACCGCGCCGTCGTGGGCCACCGCCCGCTCGCCGACCGCGCGGACCCAGTGCGGCAGGCCCTGCCGGTAGGCGGCTTCCATGATCGGATCCTGGGCGATCTCGCGGCGGATGGCCTGCAGTCCGTGGTCATGGCCGCGCCCCTCCACGGCCGCCGCGAAGTGCGCCAGCGTCGGCAGGCACCAGCTGGACTCGTGGTCACCGAGAACCGTGCTCGCATCCGGGTGGAAGAGGACGAACCGGAGGAAGTTGTCATCGGGCATGGCCGTCGGATGCGGGCCCACGCCGCTGAAAAGTGACGCGAAAGCGGTGTTCGCCAGAACGACGTCCCAGCGGTGATCGAGAACGACGGACGGGAACGGCACGGCCTCCAGAAGAGTGGTGTAGTCCTGCAGATACTCCTGGGCCTCGCGCCCCTCGGGGACGGGCCGCGGAACGGACCGCTGCCCACCTGCCTGATATGCCATCGGGAGGTCACCCCTCTTGCCTATGCGGCCTTCTCGCGGCGCCCCGATCCTGCTGCCCCCGCCGGAGCCATGTCAACTATCGTGGCATTCCATGCCTGTTGACGGCTGAAATTGGCCACAGTTGTGGCGAGACCTGGATGTGAGTTCGAACTAGCGGGTAATCTCCACCGAGTTCACGGCAACCGCTTGTGAGAAGCCTGTGAGAGACGTAGGAGATCTGTCGGTGACGGATGGCTTCGAGGGTCCGGGCGCCACGCAGACGGCTGCGCTGCCGGCCGTCGTCGCCCGTGTCACCGCGCTCGCCGACCGGCTCGGCGTGCCGCACACTGAGGTCTTCGACACCGGCCGCCTGTCCGTGGCCTGCGGCGTCCCCGAGTCCGTGGTCAAAGCCCTGCTGAGCGGCCGTCCCGCCGGCGAGCCGGACGTGCAGGCCCGCTTCCTGCAGCGCCTGGACCTCCTGCGCCGCACGCGCCTCAAGCCGAACGGCCGCAGGTACACCCAGCAGGAGATCGCCGACGGCGCCGGCATGTCGCGCCAGCAGGCGGGCGCCCTGATCAACGGCGACCGGCGCCCCACCATGGAGCACTGCGACGCCATCCAGCGCTTCTTCCGCGTCCACGCGGGGTTCCTCACGGCCGAGGACCCCGAGGCACTCACGGGCGCCCTCCAGCACACCGAACAGGACCTGCTGCAAAAGCTCGCGGAGCGGGAGGCGGCGCAGGCGGCCGAGGACCCGCTGGAGAGACTTCTGCAGGATCACGGGGTGCGCGGAATCGCCTGGCGGGCCGCCCAACTGCCCACCGACCAGCACCGCGACAAGGTCGCCGAGTGGCTGGACATGCTCCTGGAAAGCGTCAAGCGGCCCGAGTCGTGAGCCGGGAGGAACGGGAGACACGTGGGCATCGGTAGGGAAATGCGCCGCCTGTGCGGCGAGTTGGTCGCGGAACTGAGCCTTCCCGCGCCCGCGGCGCCGGAGATGCTGTACGGCGCCCTGTGCGACGCGATGAGCAGACGCCGCGGCCGTCCCGTCCACTTCCGTACGGCCGCCTTCCCCGTCGGCACCGCCAGCGGGCTGTGGCTCGACATGGCCGACCAGGACCTCGTCGTGATCGAGGAACGCACCGCACCCGACCACCAGTTGGTGATCCTCGGCCACGAGCTGTGGCACATGAAGGCGGGGCACTGCACGCACAGCGTCGAGGGCGCCACCGTGGCGGCCCGCCTCCTGAGCGACGACGCCGACCTGCGCTCGACGGTCCTGAAGGTCGCCGCCCGCAGTCACTTCGACCAGGCCGAGGAGAAGGAGGCCGAGACCTTCGGCCTGCTGTTGGCCAGCAAGTGCCGGGCCTGGCTGGCGGTGTCGTCGGTACGAGGCCAGCGCGATCACCTGGCGGGGCGCATCGAGGCGTCTTTGGGCTACCTGGGACCCCAGGGCTGACCGAGGGCGCCGCGGCGGCGCGCACGCCGCCTCGGGGGCGTTTCACCTCCGCTGAGCGGGCGAACCCACACGTGGCCGAGCCCGATTGTCAGTGGTGGGCGGCAAGCTGGTGATGCGCCCTCATATGGGGCGTGATGCGATGACGCCGACTTGGGGAGAGCCGACCGATGCCCACCGCCGTACTGACCGACCGCGAGCGCACCGCCGTCCAGGCCTATCTGCGGCTGTTGCACACCGTACGGGCCGCGTTCGACGGTCCTCCCGGCTCCGGCCGACCACCGGTGGTGCCGCCCTCGGTCCTGGCCGAGGCGGAAGCGGCACTGCGGGAGGCAGGGCTGGCCGGCAACGAGGAGGAGTTCTTCCGGCTGCTGCGGAGCTGGTGCCCCGCGGAGCCCTGAGTGCCTGTCGTCCGGATCAGACCGGCCGGGACCAACGGTTCCACGCGGCCGGCCCGCGGCGCCCGCATGATCCGAACGACCGGCGGGGCTCAGGTGCGCGGCACGCTCACCGCGGTCGCCACCAGCCCCCGTCGGACCGCCCACCGGCCCTCGAAGTGGTCGAGCCGGCGGTCGCCCACGCGCGGGCCCGGCACGAGGAGCCGGGCCCGGAAGCCACCGCCGTGCCGCCCACCGGGGTCGGCGAAGACGTCGATGTCGGCCTCGGTGAAGTCCAGCCACTTCCCGGTGAGGGGGAACCACGCCTTGTAGACGGACTCCTTGGCGCTGAACAGCAGCCGGTCCCAGTGGACCGCGGGGTGGTCGCCCGCCAGGCGGCGCAGCCGGTCCATCTCGGCGGGCAGGGCGACGGCGGGCAGGACGCCCTCCGGGAGCGTGTCGTGGGGCTCGGCGTCGATACCGAGGGAGGCCAGGTCGGCGGTGCGGACCAGTGCGGCGGCGCCGTAGCCGTCGCAGTGGGTCATGCTGCCGGTCAGGCCGGCCGGCCAGCCGGGGGCACCTCGTTCGCCGGGCAGGATCGGCTGCGGTGGCACACCGAGCTTCTCCATGGCCCGGCGGGCACAGGAGCGTACGACGGTGAACTCGCGGCGGCGCTTGGCGACCGCCTTGGCCACGACCGCCTCCTCCTCGGGGTACAGCATCGCGTCCGGGAGTTCGTCGTCGCCGTACACCTCGACGGCGACCACCGTGTCGGGCAGCAGTTCCTCGATCACCGGGCCACGTCCTCCCAAGGCAGAATCCGGCGCAGCCGTCCCGGCGGTTCCGGTCGCTTGCGCCATTCGCGTGGATATCCCACCGACACCTCCTCGAAGCGGACGCCCTCGTGCCAGGTGGTCCGCGGGATGTGGAGGTGGCCGTAGACCATGGCCCGGACGCGGAACCTGCGGTGCCAGTCGGCCGTTCGCCGGGTGCCGCACCACATGGCGAACTCGGGGTACCACAGGACGTCGGTCGGGTGCCGGTCCAGCGGGTAGTGGTTGACGAGGACGGTGGGCAGGTCGTCGGGCAGTTCGGCCAGCCGGCGCTCGGTGCCGGCGACCCGGGCCTCGCACCACGCCTCGCGGGACGGGTACGGGTCGGGGTGCAGCAGGTACTCGTCGTTGCAGACGATCCCGGTCCCGTGGGCGTACCTCAGCCCCTCCTCCTTGGTCGCACAGCCGGAGGGCAGGAACGAGTAGTCGTACAGCAGGAACAGCGGCGCCACGGCCACCGGGCCGCCGGGGCCGTCCCAGATCGGGTAGGGGTCCTCGGGCGTGGTCACCCCGAGTTCCCGGCACAGGGCGACCAGGTGTTCGTAGCGCTCGACCCCGCGCAGGGTGACGGTGTCCTTCGGATGGGTCCACAGCTCGTGGTTGCCGGGTGCCCACAGGACCTTGCGGAAGCGGCCGGCGAGTGTCTCCAGGGCCCAGCGGACGTCGGCCACGGTTTCGGCCACGTCACCGGCGACCAGCAGCCAGTCGTCGTCCGAGTCGGGCCGCATCTTCTCGACGAGGGCGCGATTCTCCTCGTAGCCGATGTGCAGATCACTGACTGCCAGCAGTTGCCCGGCACCGCCGACCGTCGACGTCACTCCTGGCCCCTTTCCGATCATTCGAAGGACACCACAAGAACACAGGCCCCCACGCAGGTACAAGGCGGTATCGCGTCGGCGCACCGGCCGGTGGTGAGCATGGGCCGGGCGGGGCGCGCGGACCCGGGAGGATGATCGGAAAATCCGTAACCCGTACGTTGCACGCGGCACCGCTCGATAGCCGTATGATCGCCCCAACACCACCGCCATGAACGTCCCTTCGCACGGGGCGGTTTGGTGTCCCTCCAACCACCCTGCCCGGGCACGGGCCTGCTTCGCCCTGCCCGCGAACCCCGAAAGGACGGCCCTGCATGGTCTCTCGCGTACGCGTCTGGCTCAACCGCACGTACGCGGAGAACGTGTTCTTCATGGATCAGCTGCGGAGAAATCCCAGCGACCGGGCGGTCGAGATCCATGCGACGCACGGGGACGCCGACTCCCCCGTGCTGGCCGCCGCCGACACCGCCGAGCTGGAGCCGGAGGGCCTGTCCCCGGCCGCGTACGTCGAGTACGCGCTCGACCAGTGCCGGCGCCGCGGCATCGACGTCTTCGTACCCCGGTTGCACCAGTCGGCGATCGTGGCGCACCGCGCGGACTTCGCGGCGGCCGGTACGGCGCTGCTGGCGCCGCCGCCTGAAGCCGTGGCGGTCTTCCAGGACAAGGTGATCGCGTACGAGGCGGTACAGGCGATCGGGGTACCGGTGCCGCCGTGGTGGCGGGTGCGTACCGCCGATGAACTCGTCGCCGCCGTCGAGGAGTTGGAGTCGCGCGGGCACAGGGCCTGCTTCAAGCCGGCCTCCGGTGCGGGCGGCGTGGGCTTCCGGGTCATCACCCGCTCGCCGTTCTCTCTCATGCACCTCAGCGGGTTCCCGACGCCGTACGTGCAGCTGGGTCTGGTGCTGGAGGCGTTGCGGCAGGCCGATGAGCCGGTGGACTGGCTGGTCATGCCGCGGCTGGAGCAGCCGGAGGTGTCGGTGGACTGCCTCACCGGTCCCGACAACCGGGTGCGGCTGGCGATCGGCCGGGTCAAGAACGGGCGGCGGCGCGGGTTCACCCTGCAGGACCAGTGGCTGGAGCCGGCACGGCTGATCGCCGAGGGGTTCGGGCTGCACCACCTGTCCAACATCCAGTTCCGGATGTTCGGTGAGACGCCGGTGCTGATGGATGTCAACACACGTCCGGCCGGCGGGCTGCACCAGCTGTCGTTGTGCGGGGTCAACGTGCCATGGCTGGCTGTGCAGCTGGCGCTCGGGGAGGACCCCGGCGAGGTGGTTCCGCCGTTCCTGGGGCAGGACTACACGGTGGTGTCGGGACCGCGCCCGCTGCGACCGGTGTCTATTCCGCAGCAGCGGTCGGAGGTCGAGGGGCCGTTGCTGTCGGCGGTGCCCTCGCCGGCTCCGGTCGACCCGGTCGCGAGCGGGGCGGCACCGGCCCTGCCGCTCTAGGTCCGGGAGAACTTTTTCTCCGGAAGGTGTATCAGGACCCCGGCCGCGCGCTCATAAGGGTGAAAGGCAACGGGGGAACGACGGGGGAACGCACCACCCACGGGGGAACACGGGGGCTTCGGGTCGGCCGGCGCTGTCACGGGGGCGGCGGCCGGCCGACTCGAAGGAACCAGGTGAGCCGCGATCAGAAGCGGCCCGAACCCCGGTGGGTGAGCCGGGGTGGTACCGGCACCCGGATCAGCTCCCCGCACCGCGCCGCAGGCGGAGTGTGAGGACCTGGAAGGGGCGCAGGGCGACGGCGACCCCGCCCCCCGCGGTGATCTCCGCGTCCTCGAGCGGTCGCTCCAGCAGGTCGGTCACCTCGGCGCCCGCGAGCGGGAAACCCGTGCGCACGATGCCGGTGGCACGGCCGCCGCGGGACTCGTAGAGGCGTACGACGACGTCGCCGGAGCGGTCGTCGGCCAGCTTGACCGCCTCGACGGTCACACCCGCACCGTCCACCGAGACGACCGGCTCGGGCGCGCCCGCCGCGTCGGCCACCCGCAGGGGCAGGTTGAGGGCGTACCCCTCGGCGACGGCGTCCGCGATGCTCGCTCCCGGGAGCAGGGAGTAGGTGAAGCGGTGCCTGCCCTGGTCGGCCTCGGGATCGGGGACGCGCGGGGCGCGGACCAGGCTGAGGCTGACCCTGGTGGTCGTACCGCCGTCCTCGCGGACCGTGCGGGAGACGTCGTGGCCGTACGTGGAGTCGTTGAGGACCGCGACGCCGTAACCGGGTTCGCCGATGTGCAGCCAGCGGTGGCCGGAGACCTCGAACCGTGCCGCTTCCCAGCTGGTGTTGGTGTGGGTGGGGCGCTGGATGTGGCCGAACTGGATCTCGGCGGAGGAGTGCGGCGCCCGGATGTCCACCGGGAAGCCCGCCTTGAGGATCTTCTCGGCCTCGTGCCAGTCGATCTCGGTCTCGATGTCGATGCGCGCACTGCCCGCCCGGACCGTGATCGTCTGGGCGATCCGCGAGCCCTTGCCGAAGGCGCGCTCGACGCGGATCGCGCCCACCAGCGGGCTGTCCTCGACGACCGTGACGGACTCGGCGTCCAGCAGGTCCGTGTAGCGGTTCCTGTAGTGCTTGTCGATGTCCCAGGCGTCCCAGTAGTTGGGCAGGTCCGTGTGCAGGCGCAGCAGGTTGCCCTGGTCGGCGAGGACTTCGCGGTCCGCCCGGAGGTCGTACACGGACGACAGGGTGCCGTCCTCGGCCACGTCCACCCGGACCAGGCCGTTGTCGAGCACCCGGCCGGTGACCGTCACGGGCCGCGGGGGCGCGGCATCGCTCAGGGGCGCGCTGCCGCTCGCGGGCACCTCGACGTAGACCGGTGCGCCCTCGGTCGTGCGGACCACCTCGGCCCGGGGGTACGGACTGGTGTTGAACACCCGCGCCGAGCCGCGGCCCAGCGCCGCGACCGCCTCCGCCGTCAGCGCCTCCAGTTCCTCGGCGACCCGGGCGTACTCGGCCTCCGCTTCCCGGTGCACCCACGCGATCGAGGAGCCGGGCAGGATGTCGTGGAACTGGTGGAGCAGGACCGTCTTCCACAGCCGGTCCAGCTTCTCGTACGGGTAGGCGTAGCCCGGCGCGTGCAGCGCGGCCGTCGTCGCCCACAGCTCGGCCTCGCGGAGCCGGTGTTCGCTGCGCCGGTTGCCCTGCTTGGTGCGGGCCTGGGAGGTGTACGTGGCCCTGTGCAGTTCCAGGTACAGCTCGCCGACCCACACGGGGGCGTCGGGGTACTCCTCGCGGGCCTTGGCGAAGAACTCGTCGGGGTGTTCGACGACGACCTTCGGCGAGCCCTCCAGGTCCGCCAGCCGGCGTGCCCGCTCCATGATCTCGCGGGTGGGGCCGCCACCGCCGTCGCCCCAGCCGAAGGGGGCGAGGGAGCGGGTGCCGGCGCCCTTCTCGGAGTAGTTGCGGACCGCGCGGTCCATCTCCTCGCCGCTGAAGCGGGCGTTGTAGGTGTCGATGGGCGGGAAGTGGGTGAAGATGCGGGTGCCGTCGATGCCCTCCCACCAGAAGGTGTGGTGGGGGAACTTGTTGGTCTGGTTCCAGGAGATCTTCTGGGTCAGGAACCACTCGTTGCCGGCGAGCTTGGCGAGTTGCGGGTAGGCGGCGGTGTAGCCGAAGGAGTCCGGCAGCCACACGCCCTTGGTCTCGACGCCGAAGTGCTCGATGAAGAACCGCTTGCCGTGGATCAGCTGGCGGGCGATCGCCTCGCCGCCGGGCAGGTTGCCGTCGGCCTCGACCCACATGCCGCCGACCGGCGCCCACTGGCCCTTCTTGACCGACTCCTGGATCCTGGCCCACACCTGCGGGTGGTTGTCGCGCACCCACTCGTACTGCTGGGCCTGGGAGCAGGCGAAGATGAAGTCCTCGTACTCGTCGGCCAGGGACGTCACATTGGAGAAGGTGCGGGACGTCTTGCGCTTGGTCTCGCGGATGGGCCACAGCCAGGCGGAGTCGATGTGGGCGTGGCCGACGCCGGAGATCACATGGGCGCTGGCGTGGGCGGGCCGGGCCAGTGCCGGGGCGAGCACCGCACGGACGGCGGCGGCGCTGCCCGCGATGTCGTCGAGGTCCAGGGCGTCCATGGCCCGATCCAGGGTGTGCATGATCTCGTGGCGGCGCGGCTCGTGCTCGCCGAGGTGGATCATGAGGCCGCGCAGCACCTGGAGGTCCAGGTCGAGGTGCCAGACCTCCTCGTCGAGGACGGCGATGTCGGCGCGCTTGAAGGTGTAGAGCGGCTTGTCGCCGGCCGTGAGGACGTCGCCGAGCGGGGTGGGGGCCGCGAAGCCGTTCGCCAGGACGTCCGGGTTGGAGGCGGCTTCGACCAGGTACTCGACCGGTTCCCCGCCCGTGGCCGGGTTGGCGATCGGCACGTACTGGTTGAGCGGGTTGACGGCCTTCAGCGGTGTCCCGTCCAGCCGGTGCACCAGCGCCTCGGCCTGGTTGCCCGGCCAGTCACCGACGAAGCCGAGGTCGATGACGGCCTCGACACGCCGGCCCGCGAACTCGGCCGGCACCTCGCCGCGCATCCGGAACCAGGTGGTGCCCCAGGGCGGACCCCATGGGGTGTCCATGGTGAAGGGCTCGTAGGGCGCGGCGGCGGCCTGCGCGAAGGGGACCGGCTCGCCCGGCGCCTGCCAGGCCTCGACCTCGAAGGGGACGGTGGCCGCGTAGATCGCGGGCTTGATGCGCTGGGTGTGGAGGCGCTCGACGCGTTCCTCGATCCGGCGGCGTTCGTCGTGCATGAGGGTTCTCCAGAGAGCCAGGGAGGGGACGGAAGCTCGGGGGCCTGGTGAGCCGGGTCCGCAAAGCCGGGGGAAAGCGCTTACCGACCGGGCTTCACCTAAGGTACGCCAGGCCAGGGTGCACGGCGGTGTAGCCCTCCACCAGCCTGCGCGCCACGTTCACGGAGTCGACGAGCGGATGCAGCGCGAACGCCTTCACCGCCGTCGCCCGGGAGCCGGACTCCGCGGCGGCGAGCACCTCGCGCTCGACCGCCTTGACGGCGCAGACGAGCCCGGTGGCGTGGCCGGGCAGCGGGGCGACCTCGACCGGGTGGGCGCCGTTGGCGTCGACCAGGCACGGAACCTCGATGACCGCGTCGGTGTCGAGCACGGACAGGGTGGCCTGGTTGCGGACGTTGAGGATCAGGGTGGTGCGTTCGTCGCGGGCGATGGCCCGCATCAGGGCGAGCGCCACCTTCTCGTAGCCGCCCGACAGGTCGTCGGCGTCGCGCTCGCCGGCGCCGGCCGTCTCCCGGTTCTCGGACATGTAGGTGGCCTCGCGCTCGGCGCGGGTGCGGTCCCAGATCTCCAGGGCGGACGCGCCGGGGTCGCGCATCCGCTCGTAGAAGCCCGCCTGCTGCTCTCGCAGGAAGGCGCCGCGGGTCTTCTCGGCCTGCTGGTAGGCGCGGACGGCTTCCCGGTTGAAGTAGTAGTAGTGCAGGTATTCGTTGGGGATCGCGCCCAGGGAGCGGAGCCAGTCGACACCGAAGAGCTTGCCCTCCTCGAAGGAGCCGAGCAGGTCGGGGTCGGCGAGCAGGCGCGGGAGCTCGTCGCGGCCGGCGACGCGCAGGCCACACACCCAGCCGAGGTGGTTGAGGCCGACGTAGTCGATCCACGCCTCGCCGGGGTTCTTCACCCCGAGGACGCGGGCGATACGGCGGCCGAGGCCGACCGGCGAGTCGCAGATGCCGATGACGCGGTCGCCGAGGTGTCGGGACATGGCCTCGGTGACCAGGCCCGCCGGGTTGGTGAAGTTGATGACCCACGCCTTCGGTGCCAGGCGGGCCACCCGCCGGGCGATGTCGACGGCGACCGGTACGGTCCGCAGGCCGTAGGCGATGCCCCCCGCGCCGACCGTCTCCTGGCCCAGGACACCTTCGGCCAGGGCGACCCGCTCGTCGTCCGCCCTGCCCTGAAGTCCGCCGACGCGGATCGCCGAGAAGACGAAGTCGGCGCCGCGCAGCGCCTCGTCGAGGTCGGTGGTGGCGGTCACCCGGGGTGCGTCGGGTACGCCGGCCGACTGCTCGGCGAGCACACGGGTCACCGCGGAGAGCCTTTGCGCGTCCAGGTCGTGCAGCACGACGCGGGTGACCCGGCCCTCGGCGCGGTCACCGAGGAGCGCCCCGTACACGAGCGGCACGCGGAAGCCGCCTCCGCCCAGAATCGTCAGTTTCACCCTTGCACCTCTCCTGCCACGACCACCTCGACGCCCGCCTCCTCCAGGGAGGCCCGGGTCGCCGGGTCGACCGGCGCGTTCGTCACCACCACGTCCAGGTCCTGCGGACCGCACACCTTGGCCATGCCCGTTCCCGGGAACTTGGCCGCGTCCGCGAGCAGCACGACCTTGTCGCCGGCCTTGATCATGGCCCGTTTGACCGGCACCTCGACGACCGTGGTGTCCATCACCTGCCCACCGGGCCGCACTCCACTGGTGCCCAGGAACAGCCAGTCGGCATGCAGCTGGCGCAGGTTGTCCTCGGTGAGGAAGCCGACCAGGGAGCGGTACTCGCGGCGGACCATGCCGCCGAGCAGCACCAGTTCGATGCCCTCGTCGTCGGCGAGCTCCTCGTAGACCACCAGGTTGCTGGTGATCACGGTGAGGCGGCGACCGTGCAGCCGACGGGCCAGCCGGAAGGCGGTGGTGCCGATGTCGAGCAGCACCGACTGACCGTCCTCGATCATCGCGGCGGCCTGCGCGGCGATGGCGTCCTTCTCGGGCACCCGCACCTCGGCGACCTCGGCGAAGGGCTGGTCGCCCTCCTCCACGACCGCGCCGCCGTGCACGCGCGTCAGCAGGCCGTCCTCCTCCAGTTTGACCAGGTCGCGCCTGATCGTGGCCGGGCTCACCCCCAGCTGCCCGGACAGATCGGTCACGGCCGCGGGGCCGCCGGAGCGCAGGGCCCGCAGGATGAGTTGGTGTCGTCGTTCTGCCAGTACGACGTGAACGCTACTCGTCATCTTCAATCATCACCATGCTCATTTCTGCTCGAATATTGACCAATCTCCCGATCGGGCACACGATTCCGCTCACCGAATGTGAAGGGTTCCGACGATCTCCGATCTCCGGCGAGCGGGGGTCCCTTCCGAGAGGACGCGATCCGTGGACGACGACCGGCCCGATGTGCTGCTGACCGGGCTGCTCTTCCACGACCTCGTCCTCACGGGGCTCGCGAAGCCCCCGACTCCGGGCGAGGAGATCTGGACGGACGGCATGGGCTGCGGCCCGGGCGGTATCGCCAAACTGGCGGTGGCCGCCGACCGCTCCGGCCTCAGGACCTCGCCGGCGACGGTGTTCGGCGACGACCTGTACGGCGCGTACTGCCGGGAGGTCCTGAGCGACCAGGAGGGCATCGACCTGTCGCTCTCCCGCGCGGCGGACGGCTGGCCCACGCCGGTCACCGTCTCCCTCGCCCTCCCCCGGCTTCCCTCGACCGGGGGCCCGTCCACGACCGGGCCCTCGTCACCCACGGCCGCCAGCCCCCGTACTCGCAGGACGCGCTGACGGGGGACCCGCCCGAGGCGCGCACCGCCCTGGTGCACCTCCAGGCCGAGCCCCGCGAGTGGCTGACCAAGGCCGCCGCGAACGGCACCCGGATCTACGCCGACGTCGGCTGGGACCCCACCCAGCGGTGGTCCACCGGCCTGCTCGACCAGCTCTCCCTGTGCCACGCCTTCCTCCCCAACGAGACCGAGGCCATGGCCTACACCCGCACCGACAGCGCGGTCGCGGCCCTCGGCACGCTCAGCGAGCTGGTTCCGGTGGCCGTGGTGACGTGTGGCGGCGAGGGTGCCGTCGCCGTCGACCAGACGACCGGCGAGTACGCACAGGTGCCGGCCCTGGACATCGATGTCCTCGACGCGACGGGCGCGGGGGATGTGTTCGGGGCGAGCTTCGTGGCGGCCTCGCTGGGCGGCTGGCCGCTCGGGACCGCGACGTCGGCCGGGGTGTCACGCTGGGCGGCCGGCTGCGTGTGCGCAAGGGCGAGAGGCTCACGCTGTACGTGACGGTGACCACCGCCTCCCGTCCCAACCCGCGGGGGATCCTGCCTGAGTTGGCGCACGTGGACGTCGTGCGGGGTGCGGTGCGCGGTGCGGTGGCCGACCGGGACTCCTGGCGGGCGCCCGACACCAGGGTCGTGGCGACGAAGGACGTGAGCGGCCGCAAGGGGACGTACACGCTGTGCATCCCCCTGACCGCCGGGGACGAGTCCTTCTACGTCCGGCTGCGCGGCAGTGACGGCAACCGGCACGGCGTGGGCTGTCTGGGGGCCGCGATCGACCCGCACGGCCCGATCCCGCACCCGCCCGGAGACGGTGACCCGTGGGCCGATACGTGGTTCTATTCGAACCCCGTATTCGTCGACGTGGCAGGAGCCTGATGAGACGTCACTTCCTTACCCTCGGTTGCATGTTGACGGCGTTGACGCTCGGCGCGGGGACGGCGTCCGCCGCCGGTGACCCGCGCTGGGCGGAGACCGGCCGGGGGTACACGGACACACTGGGCGGCGGTCAGGGCCTGGCCAGTCG
This sequence comes from Streptomyces sp. NPDC001920, assembly GCF_053594495.1. Lineage (NCBI taxonomy): Bacteria > Bacillati > Actinomycetota > Actinomycetes > Kitasatosporales > Streptomycetaceae > Streptomyces > Streptomyces sp. NPDC001920. The sequence goes on along the minus strand of NZ_JBSFEP010000022.1, from coordinate 126,416 downwards.
GGCGGACGGCTCACTGCTGTACCGCGGGCTCGCCTCCATCCCGCTGGACCTGCGGATCAAGGGCTGGAACCACGTGGGCGACCCGGACATCGCCCGGGGCCACACCTTCGACGCCTACCAGGGCCCGGACACCGCCACCTCGAAGATGTTCGCGGTGACGACACCGGCCGGGAAGCGCTACGAGTACGTCCACCCGCTCAACCCCGGTGAGAAGCTCAACAACTCCTTCGCCACCGTCTCGCCCGACGGACAGTGGCTGGTGGCGGGTGAGTGGGGGGAGCAGAAGAGGCTCCAGGTCTTCCCCGCTCCCCTGCTCAACCCGGCCACGCCGCCGACGGGCGGGGAGCTGAAGGAGGCCTGGCAGATCACCCTGGACAAGCCGGTGCGCGACATCCAGGGCTGCGACTTCGTGACGGAAACCCGGCTGCTGTGCGCCTCGAACGACGCCTCGGGGACGTTCTTCCCCGAGATCCGCCCGCTGCTCCAGGTGGACCTGCCGCGCAAGGTGGACGGTCAGCCGATCACCGGGGCGGTCAAGAGCCTGCTCGCGCTGCCGCAACGCAGCGTGTGCAAGGGCGCCTTCGAGACGGAGGGCGTCGACTACGACGTGACCGGCGGCACCTTGCGGGCGCAGATGATCCCGCCCGGGGTGTGCGCGGTGGCGACGGCCGTCTACTCGTACCGGCAGGTCACGGACTGAGTACGGGGATGGACGTCCTCGGCCGGCGTGCCGGGAACCCGCCCGGCGCGCCCGGCGGCCGTGGAACGGTGACGGCTCAGGAACAGAACCGCGACAGACTCTGCAGCACCGCCGCCGGCTTGGTCCCGCCCTCGATCTCCATCGTGCCGTCGACGGTGATCTGCACCCCGCCCGCCACCTCCTCGACCTCCGCCAGCCGGGCGACCAGCCGGATGCGCGAGCCGACCACGACCGGGGCGGGGAAACGCACCTTGTTCAGACCGTAGTTGACCTTCGTCGTCACTCCCCGGACGTCCAACAGCTCGCTGAACAAAGGGATGAAGAGGGAGAGCGTCAGATACCCGTGGGCGATGGGGGCGCCGAAGGGGCCCTCGGCCGCCTTCCGCGGGTCCACATGGATCCACTGGTGGTCACCCGTGGCGTCGGCGAAGGTGTTGACGCGTTCCTGCGTGACCTCGATCCACTCACTGGTGCCGAGGTCGCTGCCCGCGAGCTTCTTCAGCTCGTCGAGGCCGTTCACGGTGATGCTCATGCGGTTCCTTACCTGTTGCCGTACTGGTTGCGGACACGGGACTTGAGGAGCTTTCCGGAGGCGGTGCGCGGCAGTTCGTCCGCGAGGACCACCGATTTCGGGATCTTGTACCTGGCGAGGCGGCCGGCGAGAAAGGCAAGGATCTCCTCGGGGTCCGGTGCGGTGCCCGCGCGCGGCACCACGACCGCGCGCGGCACCTCGCCCCACTTGTCGTCCGGCACCCCGATGACCGCGCATTCGACGATGTCGGGGTGGGCGAGGAGGAGGTCCTCGATCTCGGCGGGGTAGATGTTCTCGCCGCCCGAGATGATCATGTCCTTGATGCGGTCGACGATGAAGACATAGCCGTCCTCGTCGACGCGGGCCGCGTCCCCGCTGCGGAACCAGCCGTCCGCGAAGGAGGCGGCCGTCTCCTCGGGCAGCCCCCAGTAACCGGGCATGACGTGCGGGCCGCGCACCACGACCTCGCCGGTCTCACCGACGTCGACCGCAGCCATGTCGGGCCGGACGACCCGTACGTCGCTGAAGAAGTGCGGTACACCCGCCGAGCCGGCCTTGCTCACCGCGTGCTCGGCGTCCAGGAACAGGGTCCCGGGCGCGGCCTCCGTCATGCCGTAGCCCTGCAGGAAGGTCAGACCGCGTTCCTGGTACGCGGCGATCAGCGGGGTCGGGACCGGGGAGCCGCCGCAGGTCAGGATGCGCAGCGAGGACAGGTCCGCCGTGGGCCAACGGGGGTGCCGGGCCAGCTGGTCGAACATGGTCGGCACGCCGAACATGAAGGTGATCCGGTGACGCTCGATCAGGTCGAAGGTGGCGTCGGGGTCGAACGCCTCGGCCAGGACGCAGGTGCCGCCCTTGAGGAGGACGGGGAGGGTCAGCATGTTCAGACCCGCCGTGTGGAACAACGGGGCCGAGACGAGGGCGCGTTCGTCAGCGATCAGGTCGGTGTCGACGAGGACGTTGATCGCGTTCCAGGTGATGTTGCCGTGGGTGAGCATCGCGCCCTTGGGGCGGCCCGTCGTCCCGGAGGTGTACATGATCAGGCAGGTGTCGTCGGGGGCGACCGGCTCGTCGATCGGCTCCTCGGCTGCCGAGGCGAGCGCGTCCTCGTACTCGGTGCCCACCTCGACGTAGGTACGGACGTCCGTGCCGCCCGGCAGCCCGGCGACGAGTCCGGCGTGCGAGGGGCCGTAGACGAGGGCCTTGGCCCCGGAGTCGGACAGCTGGTAGGCGATCTCGGGTCCGGCCAGGCGGGTGTTGAGGGGGACGAAGACCGCGCCGAGGGTGCCGGCCGCGAAGAGTGTCTCCAGATAGGAGGGGTGGTTCGGGCCGAGGTGGGCGATGCGGTCGCCGCGGCGGACGCCCCGGTCGCGCAGGGCGTGGGCGAGCCGGGTCGTGCGGTGGTGCAGGTCCGCGTAGGTGTGGGAGGTGCCGCCGCCGTGGATCAGGGCGGTGCGGTGCGGGGTCTTGCGTGCCCGGCGTGCGGGCCAGGACCCCAGTCCCTCGTTGCGCATGTCACGCCCCTTGCGGTTTCGTCAGCCCGAGCAGGCGGGCGGCGTTCTCCTTGAGGATCTTCGGCCGGACCTCGTCCTTGACCGGCAGCTTCGCGAAGTCGGCGAGCCAGCGGTCGGGGGTGAGCACGGGGAAGTCGGAGCCGAAGAGGACCTTGTCCTTGAGCAGGGTGTTGGCGTACTGCACGAGCTGCGGCGGGAAGTACTTCGGCGACCAGCCGGACAGGTCGATGTGCACGCCCGGCTTGTGCGTGGCGACGGCGAGGGCCTCGTCCTGCCAGGGGAAGGACGGGTGCGCCAGGATGATCTTCAGATCGGGGAAGTCGGCCGCCACGTCGTCGACGTGGAGGGGGTTGGAGTACTTCAGCCTGATCCCTCCCCCGCCGGGCACTCCGGCGCCGATGCCCGTCTGGCCGGTATGGAAGAGGGCGATCGTGCCGGTCTCCTCGATCACCTCGTAGAGGTCGTACGCCACCGAGCGGTCGTCGGGGAAGAAGCCCTGGATGCTGGGGTGGAACTTGAAGCCCTTCACCCCGTACTCCTCGACCAGGCGGCGGGCCTGCCGCACGCCCGCCCTGCCGCGGAAGGGGTCGATGGAGGCGAAGGGGATGAGCACGTCCGAGTTGGCGGCGGCCGCTTCCGCGACCTCCTCGTTGGGGACGGGCGCGGTGCCGGTCGCGGACTCGGCGTCCACCGTGAAGATCACGGCCGCCATCTTCCGCTCGCGGTAGTACGCGGCGGTCTCCTCCAGGGTCGGCTTCCGCTTGCCCTCGACCTTGAAGTAGGCGGAGGAGGCGTCGTGCAGGTCGTCGTCCAGGGAGGAGTGCCCCTTGGAGGAGACCTCCGCGTGGGTGTGGACGTCGATGGCGACCAGCTCGTCCAGGTCCATCACGCCTCCGGGAGCTTGGGCGCGGGGATGCCGACCGACTGCAGCCGCGCGCCGACCGAGGTGGGCCAGACGTCGGCCAGGGTGTCGGGGGTCCAGCCGCCGTCGGCGAAGGCCGCCGCGATCTCCTGCGGATGCGACCAGAGTGCCACCTTGTCGCCGCCGATGCCGATGCACTGGCCGCTCACCCCGCGGGCGGCCTCGGAGGCGAGGAAGGGCACGAGGGCCGCGCAGTCCTCGGGGGTGCCGAAGCCCTCGCCCTTGCGGAGGAAGTCGGGCAGCGGTTCGCCGTCGCGCATCGCCTCGATGTACGGGGCGAAGGCGGGGAGGGTCTCGGTCATCGCGGTCGCGGCGACCGGAACGATCGCGTTGACGGTGATGTTCGCGCGGCCCAGCTCCATCGACCAGGTACGGGCCATGGCGGCGATGCCTGCCTTGGCGGCGGCGTAGTTCGTCTGGCCGAAGTTGCCGCGCTGTCCGGCCGGCGATCCGACGAGGATCAGGCTGCCGCCCTCGCCCTGCTCGCGCATGCGGACGGCGGCGGCGCGGGCGCAGGTGAAGGTGCCCTTGAGGTGGGTGGTGACCACCGCGTCGAAGTCGTCGTCGGTCATCTTCCACAGGACCTTGTCGCGCAGGATGCCCGCGTTGGTCACCAGGACGTCCAGCCGCCCGAACTCCTCGACCGCGCGGTTCACCAGCCGCTCGGCGGCCTCGCTCGTGCCGACCGGGACGACCTCGGCCACGGCCCTGCCGCCCGCCTCGGTGATGGACTTCACGGCTGCCTCGGCCACGGCCTCGTCGATGTCGTTGACGACCACAAAGGCGCCGTGTGCGGCCAGGGCGTGCGCGTAGGCGAGGCCGAGGCCCCGGCCGCTGCCGGTGACGACGGCTGCCTTGCCGGTGAGATCGATGCTGGACACGGGCGGATCCCTTCACATGGGGCGACGACTTCGAGATTGAAGCTAAGAGCAATAATTGTTGACGTCAATAGTTGTGGTGAACCGACGGGTGCGACATGCTGGAATCTCCCGGGACACATCGAGCACAGGGAGCCCGCCATCAGCCGCCAGCAGGTCAGGAACCAGAACCACATCGACGCGGACGAGCCGTGGATGCGAGGGCTGCACGCGGACACCGGCTATCTGCTGTACCGCCTGGGACTGCGCTCGGGTCAGCTGTTCAACACCTTCCTGCAGGAGTCGGGGGTGCGCCTGCGCCACTACGCGGTGCTGCGCTTCCTCGCCACCTGCGAGGGGGCGCTCCAGCGCGAGTTGAGCGCCCGGCTCGGCTACGACCCCAGCGCGATCGTCGGCCTGGTCGACGACCTGGAGAAGCTGGGCTTCGCCGAACGCCGGCCCTCCCCGGACGACCGTCGCAGCCGGATCGTGGTCCTCACCGCCGAGGGCCGCGCCTTCCTGCGGGACACCGACGAGGCGGGGCAGCGGGTGACGAACGACCTCCTGGGGCCGCTGGACGCCGCCGAACGGGAGACCCTGCACGGCCTGCTCCGGCGGATCGCCGAGGACGGCACGCACTGACGGCACGGCGCCTGCCCGCCCCGCCGGCCCGCCACCCGCTCCCGCCCCTACGCCCTCGCCCACCCGGCGGCCGTCCGCACACCCTCGGGAGACGCCCGGCCATGACGCCCCTCCCCCACTCCCGGCTCCGCTCGCGCGGGGGCACCCCCACCGCGCCCGACCGGCTGCTGTCCGTGCTCGCGGCCTTCGACCTGGAGCATCCGGCGCTGAGCCTGACGGACATCAGCCGACGGGCCGGACTGACCCTGACCACCGCCCACCGCCTGGTGGCCGCCCTCACCGAATGGGGCGCCCTGGAGCGGGACGCGTCCGGCCTCTACCACGTGGGGCTCCGGCTGTGGGAGGTCGCGACGCTGGCCCCGCGCGGGCTGGGGCTGCGGCAGGTCGCGCTGCCGTACCTGGAGGACCTGTACGAAGCGACCCACGAGAACGTGCAGCTGGCCGTGCGGGACGGTGCCGAGGTGGTCTACATCGAGTGGCTGTCAGGACGTTCGGCGGTCGGCGTGCACATCAGGGTCGGGGCGCGCTGGCCGCTGCACGCCACCGGGGTGGGCCTCGCGCTGCTCGCGCACAGCGCCCCGGAGTTCCAACAGGAGTACTGCGCCGGGCCCCTCGCCTCCTTCACGCCGTACACCGTCACCGAACCGGACCGGCTGCGCCGGATGCTGGCCGACGTACGGCGTACCGGCGTGGCGGTGAGCAGCCGTCAGGTCACCGATGACGCCCTGTCGGTGGCCGCGCCCGTGTGCGGCCCGGACGGGTCGGTTCTCGCCGCGGTGTCGGTCGTCGTACCGCAGGCCGACGGGCAGGTGCCGGTCCTCGTGCCGGCGGTGCGGCTCGCGGCACGGGGAATCTCGCGGCAACTGGGGTGGCAGCCGGGGAAGCTGCCGCCCGCCTCGTCAGGGCCGCCCGCGCCTCCCGCGTGAAGGCCGTCCCGTGGACGATCTCCCGCGCGTGCGGCACCCTCCGTGCGGCTCGGGGCTCGTCCGCCCGCGCGAGGGCTGCCCCCCCACCCCGCGGCGACAGCCCTCCCTGGTACCCCCGCACCAGCGGGCCACGCCCCGCGTCGCGCACCTCACTGAAGGCGGACGGTCATGCCCACCGGCACCTCGTCACCCACCGCAAGCCCCGCCGCTCCCCGTACCGCCTTCTTCAGCGGCAGCAGGTAGCCGCCGTCCTTCGGGAACAGCGACGTCTCGAAGGCGACCTCGCCGATCCGGGCCCCGACGGGGATCACGCCCCAGCCGTAGGTGGCCATCGCGGCGACCTCGCGGATGTCGGCGGACTCCTCGTCCGGTACGGCGACGAAGTAGTACGGCGCCGGCCCACGCCATTCGATCACCCGGCCGGTGAAGGCGAGTTCCATACGGTGGGTGCCTCTTCTCTCCGCCGGGCGACTCGCTCCGGCACATTCACGCATTCATAGGGTGAACTTCCGCGCGTCGCAAGGGTTTTCTCTGCTTCACCTCTTGACGGCCGTCAGGACCGGGAGCACATTGGCCACACTTTGAGAGCGCTCTCAAAGGCACTCGCGCCCTCAACTCCCCACTCCGTACACCGAGAGGCAGCACCCCATGAGCGAACCCTCCGGCATGCACCGCAGACGACGCCCCGTCAGGCGCGCGCTCGTCGCCGTGCTCGGTACGCTGGGCCTTGCGGCATCCGCCGCCCTCGTCGCCGTCCCGTCCGCGAACGCCTCCGCGCCGGCGCCCCCGTCGGGCTGGACGCAGGTCTTCCTCGACGACTTCAACGGTGCCGCGGGCACCGGTGTGAACACCTCCCACTGGCAGTACGCGACCGGCAAGGGCTACCCCGGTGGTCCCGCCAACTGGGGCACCGGCGAGATCGAGACGATGACGAACAGCACCGACAACGTCGCGCTCGACGGCAACGGCAACCTGCGCATCACCCCCCGCCGGGACGCCTCCGGCAACTGGACCTCCGGGCGCATCGAGACCAACCGCACCGATTTCCAGCCCCCGGCGGGCGGCAAGCTCCGTGTGGAGGCGCGCATCCAGGTGCCGAACGTCACCGGAGCCGCCGCGAAGGGCTACTGGCCGGCGTTCTGGATGCTGGGCGCCCCCTACCGCGGCAACTACTGGAACTGGCCCAGCGTCGGCGAGCTGGACATCATGGAGAACACGCAGGGCATGAACACGGTGTTCGCCACGATGCACTGCGGCACCTCACCGGGCGGCCCCTGCAACGAGACCAGCGGCATCGGCGGCAACACCACCTGCTCCGGCACGACCTGCCAGGCGGGCTTCCACACCTACCGCATGGAGTGGGACCGCTCGACGAGCCCCGAGGAGATCCGCTTCTACCTCGACGGGAACAACTTCCATACCGTGCGCGCCAACCAGGTCGACGCGACGACCTGGGCGAACGCGACGAACCACGGTTTCTTCATCATCCTCAACGTGGCCATGGGCGGCGGCTTCCCGGACGCCTTCGGCGGCGGCCCGGACGGCGGAACCCAGCCCGGCCACGCCATGGTCGTCGACTACGTCCAGGTGCTGTCGGCCGGCGGGGGCGGCACCACTCCCCCGCCGACGGGCAACCGTGACGCCTACAGCGCCATCCAGGCCGAGTCGTACGACGCCCAGGGCGGCGTCGGCACCGAGACCACCTCCGACTCGGGCGGCGGGCAGAACATCAGCTCCCTCGCGAACGGGGACTGGGCGCTGTACAAGGGCGTCAACTTCGGTTCCGGCGCGGCCACTCAGTTCGTGGCCCGGGTGGCGAGCGGTGCGGCGAGCGGCGTCAGCGGGCTGGTCGAGGTGCGGCTGGACAGCCGCGGCAACGCGCCGATCGGCAGTTTCGCGGTGGGCGACACGGGCGGCTGGCAGTCGTGGCGGACCATCCCCGCGAACATCAGCGGGGTGACCGGCACGCACGACGTCTACCTCACCTTCACCAGCGGTCAGCCATCGGACTTCGTGAACGTGAACTGGTTCAACTTCGGGCGCTGACCCAGCGGTTGCCGATGCCCCGCGAGCGCCCCGCCCTTCGCGGGGCATCGGTGCGCTCACCGCCGCCGTGACCCCGGGCGGCGCGGGCCGTCTCAGCGCAGTTCCGCCCGGAACGCCGCCGGCGTCATGTCGGTGTGCTGGTGGAAGAACTTGGAGAAGTTCGCCGCGTCCGGGAAGCCGACCGCCGCGCCCACCCGGCCGATCGGCAGATCCGTGTGGGCGAGGAGGCGCTTGGCCTCCAGGGTGACCCGTCGGTCGATGAACCCCTTGGGCGTCTGGCCGGTGGCGGCGCGGACCGCGCGCACGAGGGTACGGCGGGAGTAGCCGAGCTGGTCGGCGTAGGCGCTCACGCTGTGGTTGGTGGCGAAGCCCTGCTCCACCGCGTCCCGGAAGAGGGTGAACGTGGTGTCGGACTGCCGGCGCTCGGCCTCGGCCGAGCTCGCGGCGAGGTGGGCGAGGCGCAGCAGGAACGCCGTGAGCGAGTGGCGCAGGACCGCGGTGTGCAGGCTGAGCGGGAGGGTCGCCTCGTCCTCGTACTCGCGCTGGAGCTGGGCGAGGCCCGAGCGCAGGGCGGTGAGCTGGGGTTCGTCGGGGCGGAGCAGGGGCGGCAGGTCGTAGCGGTAGAGGCCGGTGGCCTCGACGGTGGCGCGGGGCAGGAAGCCCGGTTGCATGGTCAGGACGGTGCCCCGGTAGGCGTCCGCGCGGGCGAAGCGGTGGACCTGGCCGGGGCGTATCCACAGCAGGTCACCGGCCTGTGCCTCGTACTCGGTGAAGTCGATCATGTGGTGGACGGGACCCTCGCCGAAGAGCATCACCACGTGGAAGTCGATGCGGTGCACGCGGTCCAGGGCTGCGTCGGCGGCGTGCCAGGTGCGGCCGGTGCCCATCGGGCCGACCTGCATGCCGACGCCGAGGACGCTCTGATCGGCCGGGAAGGGAAAGGTTCTGATCGCCCCGTCGGCCGGGTCGCCGCCGTCGCGGTCGCCTTGGACCGTTGTGTCCACCATGTCCGTCTCGTGCCGTCTCAGTCGTGCGCGCCTCGCGCTCAGCCGTGCGCCGGGCTCGTCGCGGTGTCCCACTTTCACCACAGCGTGACACACGCCGACCTTCCCTCGTAAAAGTCAGACTTTTACTTTTGAACGCGTGGGACCAGCCACTTCGCTTCCGATCGAGGATTCTTGAAGATGAGCACGCAGACTCCGGACAGCTTCGAATGGACCGAACTCGACCGGCGTGCCGTCGACACGGCCCGCCTCCTGGCGGCCGATGCCGTCCAGCGGGTGGGTAACGGTCACCCGGGCACCGCCATGAGCCTCGCCCCGGCCGCGTACACGATCTTTCAGAAGGTGATGCGGCACGATCCGGCGGATCCGGAATGGGCCGGCCGTGACCGCTTCGTCCTGTCGCCCGGCCACACCTCGCTCACCCTCTACACCCAGCTCTTCCTCGCCGGGTACGAGCTGGAGCTCGACGACCTCAAGGCGTTCCGGACACACGGTTCGAAGACACCGGGCCACCCCGAGTACGGGCACACCGCCGGCGTCGAGACGACGACGGGCCCGCTCGGCCAGGGCGTCGCGAACGCGGTCGGCATGGCGATGGCCGCCCGCTACGAGCGCGGTCTGTTCGACCCGGAGGCGGCCCAGGGCGAGTCCCCCTTCGACCACACCATCTGGGCGATCGTCTCCGACGGCGACCTGCAGGAGGGTGTCAGTGCCGAGGCCTCCTCCCTCGCCGGCCACCAGAAGCTCGGCAACCTCGTCCTCCTCTACGACGACAACCACATCTCCATCGAGGGCGACACCGCGACGGCCTTCTCCGAGGACGTGCCGAAGCGCTACGAGGCGTACGGCTGGCACGTGCAGCGCGTCGAGCCGGCCGTGAACGGCGACATCGACGTGGCCGCCCTGTACGCCGCGCTCACGGCGGCACGCGCCGAGACCGAGCACCCCTCGATCATCGCGATGCGCACGATCATCGCCTGGCCCGCCCCCCATGCCCAGGGCACCGAGGCGTCCCACGGCTCGGCCCTCGGCGAGGACGAGGTCGCCGCCACCAAGCGCGTCCTCGGCTTCGACCCGGAGCAGTCCTTCGAGGTGGCCGACGAGGTCCTCGCCCACACCCGCGGGGCTCTGGACCGGGGCGCCGAGGCGCATGCCGCCTGGGACAAGCGGATCGACGAGTGGCGCGGCGCCGACCCCGAGCGCGCCCGGCTGTTCGACCGGATCGTCGCCGGTCAGCTGCCCGAGGGCTGGGAGGACGCCCTCCCGGTCTTCGAGGAGGGCAAGGCGGTCGCGACGCGCGCCGCCTCCGGCAAGGTGCTCCAGGCGCTGGGTGCGGTGATCCCGGAGCTGTGGGGCGGTTCGGCCGACCTGGCGGGCTCGAACAACACCACCATCGACAGGACGAGTTCGTTCCTGCCGACGGGCAACCCGCTTCCCGAGGCGGACCCGTACGGCCGCACGATCCACTTCGGCATCCGCGAGTTCTCGATGGCCGCGGAGATGAACGGCATCGCGCTGCACGGCAACACCCGCGTCTACGGCGGCACCTTCCTGGTCTTCTCCGACTACATGCGCAACGCCGTCCGCATGTCCGCACTGATGCAGCTGCCGGTGACGTACGTGTGGACGCACGACTCCATCGGACTCGGTGAGGACGGCCCCACCCACCAGCCGGTCGAGCACCTCGCGTCCCTGCGTGCCGTCCCGGGCCTGAACATCGTCCGCCCCGCCGACGCCAACGAGACCGCGATCGCCTGGGCCGAGATCCTCAGGCGGCACGCCACCGCTCCGGCCCCGCACGGACTGGCGCTCACCCGCCAGGGAGTGCCGACGCTGCCGGTGAACCCGCAAGCGGCGAAGGGCGGTTACGTCCTTGAGGAGTCCTCCACCGGTACGCCCGAGGTGATCCTCGTCGCCACCGGCTCCGAGGTCCAGCTGGCCGTGGCGGCGCGGGAGCGGCTGGAGGCCGAGGGGACCGGCACCCGCGTCGTGTCGATGCCGTCAGTGGAGTGGTTCGAGGAGCAGCCGCGCGCATACCGGGAGAGCGTGCTGCCGCCGGCCGTGAAGGCGCGGGTCGCCGTCGAGGCCGGCATCGGGCTGACCTGGCACAAGTACGTCGGGGACGCGGGTCGCATCGTGTCCCTCGAGCACTTCGGCGCCTCCGCCGACGCCGGGACCCTGTTCGCCGAGTACGGCTTCACCGCCGGCCACGTCGCCGCGGCGGCCCGGGAGTCCCTCGCCGCGGCCCGCGGCTGATCCGAACGCCAGAAAGAAGATGATCACAGTGAGCACCGAAACGACCACCACCGCGGGCATCCTGAAGCGCCTGTCCGACGAGGGTGTCTCGATCTGGCTGGACGACCTGTCGCGGGGGCGCATCGAGTCCGGCAACCTCGCCGAGCTCGTCGCGGACCGGAACGTCGTGGGCGTCACCACCAACCCGTCCATCTTCCAGGCCGCCATCGGCTCCGGCGAGGGCTACGAGGAGCAGCTCGCCGACCTCGCCGTGCGCGGCGTGACCGTCGACGAGGCCGTACGCATGATGACCACCGCCGACGTGCGGGCCGCGGCCGACGTCCTGCGGCCCGTGTACGAGGCCACCGGCGGCCGTGACGGCCGGGTCTCCATCGAGGTCGACCCGCGCCTCGCGCACCACACCCGGGCTACGGTCGCGGAGGCCAGGCAGCTGGCCTGGCTGGTCGACCGCCCCAACGTCATGATCAAGATCCCGGCGACCAGGGCCGGTCTGCCCGCCGTCACGGAGGTCGTCGCCCAGGGGATCAGCGTCAACGTCACGCTGATCTTCTCCCTGAAGCGCTACCGCGAGGTCATGGACGCCTACCTGGCCGGTCTGGAGCGGGCTGCCGCGCGGGGCCTGGACCTGTCCGGCATCCACTCCGTGGCCTCCTTCTTCGTCTCCCGGGTCGACGCCGAGATCGACAGGCGCCTGACGGCGATCGGCACGGACGACGCCCTCGCGCTGAAGGGCAGGGCGGCGCTCGCCAACGCCCGGCTCGCCTACGCGGCGTACGAGCAGACCTTCGGCTCCGCCGACGGCTCGACACGCGCCGGGGACCGCTGGACCGCCCTCGTCGGCGCCGGCGCGAACAAGCAGCGCCCGCTGTGGGCCTCCACGGGCGTTAAGGACCCCGCCTACAAGGACACTCTGTACGTCGACGAGCTGGTGGCTCCCGGGACCGTCAACACGATGCCGGAGGCCACGCTCGACGCCACCGCCGAGCGTGGTGAGATCACCGGCGACACGGTGACCGGCGGCTATGCGCAGGCGCGCGCCGACCTGGCCGCCGTTCAGGCCCTGGGGATCTCCTACGACGAGGTCGTCACCCGGCTGGAGGACGAGGGCGTCGCCAAGTTCGAGGTGGCGTGGCAGGACCTGTTGAACGCCGTGATGAAGTCGCTGAGCAGCAAGGGAGCTGACGCAGCATGACCTCCGACTGGGACAACCCCCTGCGCGACCCGCGCGACCGCCGTCTCCCCCGTATCGCCGGCCCGTCCGGGCTCGTCATCTTCGGTGTCACGGGCGACCTGTCCCGCAAGAAGCTGATGCCGGCCGTGTACGACCTCGCCAACCGCGGGCTGTTGCCCCCGGGCTTCTCCCTCGTCGGGTTCGCCCGCCGGGACTGGGAGGACGAGGACTTCGCCCAGATCGTGCACGACTCGGTGCGCGAGCACGCCCGCACCGAGTTCCGCGAGGAGGTCTGGCAGCAGCTCGCCGAGGGCATGCGGTTCATCCCGGGTGACTTCGACGACGACATGGCGTTCAAGCAGCTGCGCCAGACGGTCGACGAGCTGGACGCGGCGCGCGGTACCAGCGGCAACTACGCCTTCTACCTCTCCGTACCGCCGAAGTTCTTCCCGAAGGTCGTCCAGCAGCTGAAGAAGCACGGGCTGGCGCAGGCCCCCGAGGGGTCCTGGCGGCGGGCGGTCATCGAGAAGCCGTTCGGCCGCGACCTCGCGAGCGCCCGGGAGCTGAACGCGATCGTGCATGACGTGTTCGACCCGGAGCAGGTCTTCCGGATCGACCACTACCTGGGCAAGGAGACCGTCCAGAACATCCTGGCACTGCGGTTCGCCAACCAGATGTTCGAGCCCATCTGGAACCGGTCGTACGTCGACCACGTGCAGATCACGATGGCCGAGGACATCGGCATCGGTGGCCGGGCGGGCTACTACGACGGCATCGGCTCGGCCCGGGACGTCATCCAGAACCACCTGCTGCAGCTGATGGCGCTCACCGCGATGGAGGAGCCGGCCGCGTTCGACGCCGCGTCGCTGCTCACCGAGAAGCTGAAGGTGCTCAGGGCGGTGAAGGTGCCGCAGGACCTCGGCAGGCACACCGTGCGCGGCCAGTACGCGGCGAGCTGGCAGGGCGGCGAGCAGGTGCCCGGCTACCTCCAGGAGGAGGGCATCGACCCGGGGTCCAGGACCGACACCTACGCGGCCATCAGGCTGAACGTCGACAACCGGCGCTGGGCGGGCGTGCCGTTCTACCTGCGCACCGGCAAGCGGCTGGGGCGGCGGGTGACGGAGATCGCCGTCGTGTTCCAGCGGGCGCCGCACTCCCCCTTCGACTCCACCGCCACCGAGGAGCTCGGTCAGAACGCCATCGTCATCCGCGTCCAGCCGGACGAGGGCGTGACGGTCCGGTTCGGTTCGAAGGTGCCCGGCACCTCGATGGAGATCCGGGACGTGACGATGGACTTCGCCTACGGCGAGTCGTTCACGGAGTCCAGTCCGGAGGCGTACGAGCGGCTCATCCTGGATGTCCTCCTCGGGGACGCCAACCTGTTCCCCCGTCACCAGGAGGTGGAAGAGTCCTGGAAGATCCTCGACCCGATCGAGGAGTACTGGGACTCGCACGGCAAGCCGGCGCAGTACGCGTCCGGGAGCTGGGGACCCGAGGAAGCCGACGAGATGCTCGCACGAGACGGACGGAGCTGGCGCAGGCCATGAAGATCGACCTGACCGACACCACGGCAAGCAAGATCAACAAGGCGCTGGTGCAGGGCCGCCGCGCGATCGGCACACCGGCCGTGGGCATGGTCCTGACGATGGTCATCGTCACGGACGAGGAGAACGCCTACGACTCGATCAAGGCGGCCGAGGAGGCCTCGCACGAGCACCCCTCGCGCACTCTGGTCGTGATCAAGCGGCACGCCCGCACCCCGCGCGACCGCACCCGCTCGCACCTCGACGCCGAGGTCCGGGTGGGCGCCGACGCCGGCACCGGGGAGACCGTCATCCTGCGCATGTACGGCGAGGTGTCCGACCACGCCGACTCGGTGGTGCTGCCGCTGCTGCTGCCGGACGCCCCGGTCGTCGTGTGGTGGCCGGTGGACGCGCCGGAGAACCCCTCCAAGGACCCGCTGGGTGCGCTGGCGCAGCGGCGGATCACCGACCTGTACACCACCGAGACACCGCTGGCGGATCTCCAGGCGCGCGCCCGCTCGTACGCGCCCGGCGACACCGACCTCGCCTGGACCCGGCTCACCCCGTGGCGCTCGATGCTCGCCGCGGCCCTGGACCAGGCCCGGGTGCCGATCGTGTCGGCGGCCGTGGAGGCCGAGGCCGACAACCCGGCCGCCGAGCTGCTGGCCCGCTGGCTGGAGGCCCGCCTGCACGTCACCGCCGAGCGGGTGGTGACCGCCGGACCCGTCGTCACGGGCGTGCGGCTCGGCACCGAGACCGGGGAGATCGTCATCGACCGCCCCGAGGGCCCGCTGGCCACCCTGCACCTGCCGGACCAGCCGTCGCGCACCCTCGCGCTGAAGGTCCGCACCACCTCCGAACTCATCGCCGAGGAGCTCAGGCGCCTCGACGCGGACGAGATGTACGCCATCGCCCTGCGCGGTGAGGCACCCAAGGAGACACCCGACCATGTCTGAGTCCCACTCCGGCTCCCCCCGGCTCACGCTGCGCCCCGAGTGGGTGGCCCTGGAGGACCATCGCGCGGACGCGTTCCGCCAGCCCCGGCTGCGTGAGCTGTTCGCCGCCGATCCGTCCCGCGCCGAGCGGTACGTCGTACGCGTCGGCGACCTGCGCATCGACTACTCCAAGCACCTGGTCAACGACGAGACGCTCGCCCTGCTCCAGGAACTGGCCACCGCCACCGACGTGTTCGGGCTGCGCGACGCCATGTTCCGCGGCGACAGGATCAACATCACCGAGGACCGGGCCGTCCTGCACACCGCCCTGCGCGCCCCGGCCGACGCGGTGATCGAGGTCGACGGCGAGAACGTCGTCCCCGAGGTGCACGCCGTCCTCGACAAGATGAGCGCGTTCGCCGACCGGATCCGCTCCGGTGAGTGGACCGGCCACACGGGCCGCCGTATCCGCAACGTCGTCAACATCGGCATCGGCGGCTCCGACCTCGGTCCCGCGATGGCGTACGAGGCGCTTCGCCCGTTCACCGCACGGGAGTTGACGTTCCGGTTCGTCTCGAACGTGGACGGCTCCGACCTCCACGAAGCGGTGCGCGACCTGGACCCGGCCGAGACGCTGTTCATCGTCGCGTCCAAGACGTTCACCACGATCGAGACGATCACCAACGCCACCTCGGCCCGCTCCTGGCTGCTCGCCGGGCTGGGCGGCGAGGAGAAGGCCGTGGCCCGGCACTTCGTCGCGCTGTCGACGAACGCCGAGAAGGTGACGGACTTCGGCATCGACCCGGACAACATGTTCGAGTTCTGGGACTGGGTCGGCGGCCGGTACTCGTACGACTCCGCCGTCGGCCTCTCGCTCATGATCGCCATCGGCCCGGACCGCTTCCGGGAGATGCTCGACGGCTTCCGCATCGTCGACGAGCACTTCAGGAGCGCGCCCGCCGAGGCCAACGCCCCGCTGATCATGGGTCTGCTGGGCATCTGGTACGGCAACTTCTTCCACGCCGAGTCCCACGCGGTGCTGCCGTACTCGCACTACCTGTCGAAGTTCACGGCGTATCTGCAGCAGCTGGACATGGAGTCCAACGGCAAGTCGGTGGACCGTGACGGTCACACCGTCGGCTGGGCGACCGGTCCGGTGGTGTGGGGCACGCCCGGCACCAACGGGCAGCACGCCTACTACCAGCTGATCCACCAGGGCACCCGGCTGATCCCGGCCGACCTGATCGGCTTCGCCCGTCCGGTCGCCGAGCTGAGCGACGAACTCAAGGCGCAGCACGACCTGTTGATGGCGAACCTCTTCGCGCAGGGCCAGGCGCTCGCCTTCGGCAAGACCGCCGACGAGGTGCGCGCCGAGGGCGTGCCCGAGGAGCAGGTGGCGCACCGCACCTTCCTCGGCAACCACCCCACCACCACGATCCTCGCCCCCGAGCTGACCCCGTCCGTCCTCGGTCAGCTGGTCGCCCTGTACGAGCACAAGGTCTTCGTCCAGGGCGCCGTCTGGAACATCGACTCCTTCGACCAGTGGGGCGTGGAACTGGGCAAGGTCCTCGCCAAGCGCGTCGAACCCGCGCTCACCGAGGGGGCCGACGTGCCCGGTCTCGACCCGTCCACCGCCGCCCTCGTGGCCGCCTACCGCTCGCTCAAGAACGCATCGGACGCGCAGGGCGTCCAGGAGGAAGTGAACTGACATGCAGATCGGTCTTGTGGGTCTCGGCAAGATGGGCGGCAACATGCGCGAGCGTCTGCGCAACGCCGGCCACACCGTCGTCGGCTACGACACCAACCCCGAACTGTCCGACGTCGCGAGCCTGGCCGACCTGGTCGACCAGCTCCAGGCGCCGCGCACGGTCTGGGTCATGGTCCCGGCCGGCGGCCCCACCCAGCTCGTGATCGACCAGCTGGGGAGCCTGCTCAAGCCCTACGACACGGTCGTCGACGGCGGCAACTCCCGCTGGACGGACGACGAGAAGCATGCCAGGGAGCTGAGCGCGCACGGCATCGGCTTCGTCGACGCCGGAGTGTCCGGCGGCGTGTGGGGCCTGAAGAACGGCTACGCCCTGATGGTCGGCGGCGAGAAGGAGCACGTGGACCGGCTCCGGCCGATCTTCGAGGCGCTCAAGCCGGAGGGGCCGTACGGCTTCGTCCACGCCGGCAGGGTGGGTGCCGGGCACTTCGCGAAGATGGTCCACAACGGCATCGAGTACGCGATGATGCAGGCCTACGCCGAAGGCTGGGAGCTGCTGGAGAAGGTCGACTCGGTGGACAACGTCCGCGAGGTGTTCCGCTCCTGGCAGGAGGGCACGGTCATCCGGTCCTGGCTGCTGGACCTCGCGGTCAGCGCCCTCGACGAGGACGAGCACCTGGAGGGGCTGAAGGGGTTCGCGCAGGACTCCGGTGAGGGACGCTGGACCGTCGAGGCGGCCATCGACAACGCCGTGCCGCTGCCCGCGATCACCGCCTCGCTCTTCGCACGGTTCGCGTCCCGCCAGGACGACTCCCCGCAGATGAAGATGATCGCGGCGCTGCGCAACCAGTTCGGCGGCCACGCCGTCGAGTCGACGAAGTAGCCCGCCGTGGGGGATCTCCTTCTGGTCCGCCACGGGGAGACGGAGTGGAGCAGATCGGGACGGCACACCAGCTGGACCGATCTGCCCCTCACCCGGGACGGCGAGGAACAGGCCAAGTCCCTCGTCCGGCTCCTGTCCGGCCGCACCTTCTCCCTGGCGCTCACCAGCCCGTTGCGCCGCGCCGTCCACACCGCCGAACTCGCGGGCGTCGCGGGCGCCGTACCGTACCCGGACCTGCACGAGTGGGACTACGGCGGCTACGAGGGTGTCACCACCGACGACATCCACCGCACCCGCCCCGGCTGGTCCCTGTGGACCGACGGGGTGGCCCCCGGCCCGGACGGCCACCCCGGTGAGTCACCGGCCGAGGTGGGCGCCCGTGCCGACCGGGTGCTGTCCCGGGTGGAGGCGGTGCTGCCCGGCGGCGACGTGATCCTCGTGGCGCACGGCCATTTCCTGCGTGTCGTCACGGCCCGCCGGCTGGGCCTGTCCCCGGCCGAGGGGCGGCTGTTCCAGCTGGCGACGGGAACGGTGAACCGGCTGTCGACGGAGCACGGCCGTCCCGTGATCGCCGAGTGGAACACCCGGCCGTGAGCGCCGGCTCTTCCGATCGCCCGGAACGGGCGGTGAGTTGACAGGTCCGGCGGCCGGCGTCAGAGTCCCGGCTGATGGAGATCAACGATCTGACGCCGGCCGAGCAGCGGGTGTGGCAGGCCTTTCCCAAGGGGCAGGCCGTGGACTTCCGCGAGGCGGCGGACGAGGACTGCGCCCTGGGCGCCGGCTGGGGGCCGCAACGCACCGTCCGCGCCTCGGTGCTGCGGGCCCTGCTGCTCGACGGTCCGGCCGAGAGCGGGGAGGTCGCCGCGCTGAAGGTGGCGGGCGCGCGGATCACCGGAGTGCTGGACCTGCGGTACGCGACCGTCGACCGTGTCGCACGCCTGAGCGACTGCCACTTCCACGACGTCCCCGACGTGTCCGGCGCCGAGTTGAAGTACCTCAATCTCACCGGGTCCAGCCTGCCCGGCCTGGCGTCCGCGCGGGTCCGTGTCGACGGCGGGCTGCGGCTGGCGAAGTGCCGCTTCCAGGGGCCGGTGCGGCTCGGCGGGGCGCAGATCGCCGGGGCGCTCTATCTGGAGGATGCCGAGGTCACCGCGCCGGACGGGACCCAGGCTCCGGTGCTCCAGCTTCACCAGGTGACCGTCGGCGAGGACCTGTGCGCGTCCCGGCTGCACTCCCGCGGTGAGATCCGGCTCAACGGCGCCACCATCAGCGGCTCGCTGCGGCTGGAGAACGCCGAACTCCACCACCCCGGCGGCTTCGTCCTGAACGCCGAGGCCCTGGAGGTGGGCGCCAACGTCCTGTGCAGGCACCTGAACGCGCACGGCCGCATCGATCTGCGCGGTGCGCGCATACCCGGCCGGCTGGACCTGCTCTACAGCCGCCTGGCCAACGCGAGCGGCACCGCGATACGGGCCAGCAGCTGCGTCATCGGGGAGGTCTGGCTGCGCAAGGGGCCCCCGGTGCAGGGCATGCTCAACCTGCGCCGCTCCCAGATCGAGCATCTCAACCTGGAGCCGGAGATGCTGCCGGACCAGGTCCGCCTCCTCGACCTCACCTACACCTCGCTGACCCCGCACGTGCCGCCCGAGCACCGGCTGCCCATGCTGGAGCGGGACGACGACACCTTCGATCCCCACGGCTACGAGCAGTTGACCGCCGCCTACCGCCGCACCGGCGACGACCACGCCGCCCGTCTCGTCCAGCTCGCCAAACAGCGCCGCCACCGCACCACCCTGGCCTGGTACGGCCGGCTGTGGGGCCACGTCCAGGACGCCACCGTCGGCTACGGCTTCCGTCCGATGCGCGCGCTGGGCTGGCTGCTCTCCCTGCTGGCGGTCGGGGCCGTGGCGTTCTCCGTTCACGCTCCTCCCGCGCTGAAGGCGGACGAGGCTCCGCGGTTCAACGCGGTGTTCTACACCCTCGATCTGCTGCTGCCGGTGATCTCCTTCGGCCAGGAGGCGGCGTTCGCCCCGCAGGGCTGGCAGCAGTGGCTGTCCTACGTCCTCGTCCTCACCGGCTGGATCCTCGCCACGACCGTCGTCGCCGGCGTGAGCCGGACGGTCAACCGCCAGTAGGCCGCAGCACCAGGTGCCGCCGACCGACGAGTCGGCCATCGCGACCGGTCGCCGACCGGCACACGAGTGTAGACACTGTCTACCCACCACTGGTAGACAGTGTCTATGCTCGAATCCGAAACAGGCCTCCGGGACCGGCTCGTCGACGTCGGCGTGGAACTGGTCGCCCGGGAGGGCGTCCAGGCGCTCACGCTGCGGGAGATCGCCCGCCGTGCGGGGGTCTCGCACGGCGCCCCACGCCGCTACTTCCCCACCCACCTGGAGTTGCTCTCCGCCATCGCCCGCCGGGGCTTCGACGCGCTGGCGGAGCGGACGACGGCCGCGCTCGGAGGGGGCCCGGCGAGCCCGCGCGAGCAGGTGGGCGCGCTGCTCCGCGGTTACCTGGAGTTCGCGCTGGACAACCGCGGGATGTACGAGTTGATGTTCCGTCATGACCTGCTGGAGAGCGGTCATCTGGGGCTGAGGGACACCAGCCTGCCCCTCTTCGGTCGCCTGGTGGACCTCGTCGGCCAGGTCCGCCCCGACGCCGATGCCCGGCTCGTCGCGGGCGCGCTGTGGGCCAACCTGCACGGCATCGCCCAGCTGTGGGGCTGGGGCAGTCTCCAACTCGCCACGGGCACCGAGGACTTCGACCCGTTGTTGCGCTCGGCCCTGGAGGCGCACCTCGGATCGGAGGAGGCGTGAACCCACGGCTCACCCTCGCGAGCAGCGTCGTCGGCGCCGTGATCGTCGCCTTCGACGGCACCGTCCTGACCATCGCGCAGCCCACTGTGCAGAAGGACCTGGGCGCCTCCTTCGCCGAGGTCCAGTGGACCAGCACCGGCTATCTCATCGCGGTGGCCGCCCTGCTGGTGTTCGCCGGGCGGCTCGGGGACCGGTACGGCCACCACCGCGTCTTCGGCATCGGCATGCTCGGGTTCGGGGCCGCGTCGGCCGGTGTCGCGGCAGCGCCCGGCCTGGGCTGGATGATCGGACTGCGCGTCGCGCAGGGGGTGTTCGGGGCACTGCTGCAGCCGGCCACGCTCGGGATGCTGCGCGCCGCCTTCCCGCCCGACCGGCTGCGGACGCCGATCGCCGTACGGACGGCGGCGATCGGGGTGGCGGCCGCCGCCGGACCGGTCCTGGGCGGCGCCCTGGTCGCCGGGCCGGGCTGGCGGGTCGTGTTCCTGCTCAACGTGGTCCCGGCCCTGGTCCTCGGCGTGCTCGCCCTCACCGTGCGGTCCCCGCGCGGGGCCTCCCGCGTGGCGCTCGACCTGCCCGGCGCCCTCCTGCTCGCCATCGCCCTGGCCTGTCTGGTCCACGCCCTGGTCGGGCTGCCGGGTCGGGGCTGGACCGCTGCGACCGCCGCGGTCGCCGGTGCCGCGTTCGTCCTGCACGAACGCCGTACCGCGAGCCCTCTCCTGCCGCCGGAGGTCATGGGCTCCGCCGCGGTCGCCTCCGCTCTCGGCATGCTGGTCGCCGCGTCGGCGGCACTGTCCGGAACGCTGTTCGTCGGCACGTTCGTGTTGCAGGGCGCCTTCGGTCTGGACCCGTTGCGCAGCGCGCTGGTCAGTCTGCCACTGGCCCTGCTGATGGTGGTCGCGGCGCCCTCGTGCGCGGTGCTGCTGCGCCGGGCCGGAGCCCGGCTGACGACCGGTGCGGCGATGACGCTCCTCGCGCTCGGGATCCTCATCCTGTCGCGCGCTGCCGCGGTGCCCGCGCTGTGCCTGGGGTTCGCCCTGGTGGGAGCCGGATTCGGGACCGTGATGGTGGCGGCGACGCATGTCGTCGTACGGGAGGCGGCCCGCGAGTGCGCCGGGGTCGCGGGCGGTCTGCAGCAGACGGCGATGAACCTGGGGCCGGTGCTGGGTGTCGCTCTCGCGACCGCGCTCATGGGTCCGGGTCCCGGGCTGCCGTTGGGTGTCCTCGCCGCCCTCGCCCTGGCCTGCGCGGCCCTGGGCCGGATGCTGCCCGCGGGGGCCGGGCGCACGATCGACGATCATGCCCGATCGGAGGACCGCACACCTGTTCCTGCGCGACGATGAGGTCAGAGGCCGTTCCGGCGGGGTATGCCGGAGCGCACCTCGGCGTACGCATTCGGAGGAGAGCGATGGCACTGCTGAGACAAGAGGTCGAGCCGGGCGAGGCCGGCCTGGACGCGAAGGCGCTGGACCGCCTCGACCAGCACTTCGCCCATCACGTCGACGAGGGCAGGCTGCCCGGGTATCTGGTGGCCCTGGCCCGCGGTGGCCGTGTCGCCCACCTCGCCACGTACGGCCACCGAGACCTCGCGGCCGGGCTGCCGGTCGAGGCGGACACGCTGTGGCGGATCTACTCCATGACCAAGCCGGTCACCGCCGTCGCCGCGCTGCTGCTGGTGGAGGAGGGCAGACTGTCGCTCGACGACCCGCTGGAGCGCCACCTGCCCGCCTTCGCCGAGCCACGGGTGTACGTCAGCGGATCGGGCGCCGACACGGTGACCCGCCCGGCCTCCGGGCCGATACGGATCCGGCATCTGATGACGCACACCGCCGGGCTGACCTTCGCCTTCTACCACACGCACCCCGTCGACGCCCTCTACCGCGCGGCCAACCTGGAGTCGGCGGTGCTGCCGGGCTCGGACCTGGCGGAGACGGTCGACGTGTACGCGCGACTGCCGCTGCAGTTCGAGCCCGGCACCGAGTGGAACTACTCGGTCGCCAGCAACGTACTGGGCCGGGTCGTCGAGGTCGTCTCCGGCCGGTCCCTCGACGAGTTCTTCGCCGAGCGGATCTTCGGGCCGCTCGGGATGACCGACGCCGGGTTCTGTGTGAACGATGAACAGGCGAGCCGCCTGGCCGAGTTGTACGGAGGCACCGACACCGGCGGCATCGAGCCGATCCCCGGCCTCCCGCTGCACGGCCGGCCGCGGTTCCTGTCCGGCAGCGGCGGTCTGGCCGCCTCCGCGCACGACGTCCACCGCTTCATGGAGCTGCTGCGCCGCCGCGGCGAACTCGACGGCACCCGGCTGCTGGCGCCCGAGACGGTGGACCTGATGGCCTCCAACCAGCTTCCGGGCGGCGCCGACCTGCGCTCCTTCGGCAGCCGCCCCGCCCACGACGAACCGGGCAACGACGGCGTCGGCTTCGGCCTCGGCGTCTCTGTCGTGATCGACCCCGCCCGCACCAGGGACCCGTCCGTCCTCGGCGCCTTCGGCTGGAGCGGGGTGGCCACCACCACGTTCTGGGTCGACCCGCGCCACGACCTGACGGTGCAGTTCATGACGCAGGTGCGGCCGAGGACCTCGCACACCTTCTTCCAGGACCTCAAGCGGCTCGTGCACGAGGCCGTCAAGGAGGACTGAACCGTCACCGGTCCACGCGCAGGGTGAACTCCAGGCCCTCCCGGGAGAGTTCACGCAACCACTGCTCCGAGCGGGCCGCGGTCCCGGCGGCCCGGTGCAGGCCCGCGGGCAGGGAGCCGTCCAGGACGTGACGGACCCCGAGGGCGAGGGGCCGGGACACGCAGCGGGCCATCGCGCTCTCCTGCGCGTCCCCCACCAGGTCGAGGAGGTAGCTGCCGGCCCAGGTCCGCCCTTCCGTGCCGCGCACGTCCAGCGACACTTCGAGGACGACACGGTCACGATCGGCGTCGGTGGTGGGATGGGCGGCCGCCAATTCCCCGGCCAGCGCGGCGATCCGGGCGTCGTCCCCCGCCCTCAGCTCACCGAAGACGGCGTCCCAGGCCCGCAGCCAGCCCTCCAGGCGCAGCGTGCCGCGCACGAAGAGTTGCGGTTTCCAGGCGGTCGGCAGCCCGTACTGAGCGACGAACGGAACGCTGTCGCGATTGGGGTAGACCTCGAACACCTCCCCGTCGACGACATGCCGCCGGGTCGCCTCCCACGGACGCTCGGCGACGACCTGGGTGCCGTCCTCGATGTAACGTGCCGGTGCCCGCAGAGCGTTGAGCACTCCGGCGGGCGCCCAGCTGAAGCGGTACCTGAAGTCGTTCGGGACCGCCGGGATACCGCCGCAGTACGAGGTGAGGCGGTAGGAGGCCGGCGAGTCCTCGCCGAGGGCCTCCCGGGCTCGGCCGACCAGACAGTGGGCGAACAGATGGTCGATGCCCGGGTCCAGACCGGCTTCGGTGAGGACCACGAGCCCGGCCGCGGCGGCCGACGGCACCTGGTCGAGGACCGCGTCCGACACATAGCTGGAACAGGCGAAGTGGGCGTTGCGCCGGATGCAGGCCGCCAGGATCCCCGCGTGTTCGGGCGCGGGCAGCATCGACACGACGACGTCCCCGGGCGCCAGTTCGGCCGTGAGCGCGGCCGGCGTGTACGCGCGGGGCTCGGCGCGACCGGAGAGACCCAGCCGGGCCAGGGCGCGGGCCGCGCGGTCCTCGGTGCGGTGCCACAGCCGTACCCGGTCGGCCGCGTCGCACAACCGCGCCAGGCCGCTGCCCGTGGACAGTCCGGCCCCGACCCAGTGGACGGTTCCGCTCGCCGGAACCCTCGCGGACCGGTCAGTCATCTTTGAACTCACCTCTTTCGACGCCGAGTTCACGGCACGCCTGGTGGAAACGGTCGGCACAGCGTGCCCAGGGCCCGCCCGTCTCGAACCGGAGCAGCTGAGGCAGCAGCGCCGCCGAGAAGTCGATGCTGGACTCACGGGGCAGCAGGGAGGGCAGGTTGTCGATGGCGATCAGGTCCAGCGGCGGCTCCTTGCGCAGCCGGCGCACGGGGTCGGTCCAGTCGGTGGTGCGGTCGTAGATCGGCAGGACGTTCAGCGGGGAGCCCACGTCGACGGTGACGTCGCACAGGGTGCGCAGCCGGCGGGCGGGGTCGTCGAGGTCCTGCTCGCGCAGGAAGGGCGGGATCGGCGTGGTGGCGAGGACGGCGTTGACGAGCACGTCGTGGCCCAGCAGTGCCGGGCGGTCCAGGTCCCGGGTCTCGGCGAGGTCCCAGGGCGTCGCCTCGACCCCGGCGGTCAGGAAGGCCGTGCGTGCGCCCCGGCCACTGCGGCCCAGAGCCCCGATCACGAGCGCGGTGAACTCCTCGTCCCCGACGGCCGGCCGGAGAACCTCGTCCAGTTCCTCCTTCGACGTCGGCGTCAGCGGTGCGGCGAGCCTGCCGCGGTGCTGCAGGACGGCGAGAGCCGCGCCCAGGTAGCCGGCCCAGAAGCCGAAGGCGGCGAGGCGGCGGCCGGTGTCGTCCACCAGGTACTCCAGGTCCAGCAGCGCCCCTCCCCCGGTGGCGAACCTGCGGAGCAGATCCTCGGCGCCGGGCTGCTGCTTGTAGGCGTGACCGAAGAAGATGTGCCGGTGCACCAGCCGGTCCGGTTGGTCGGGGAGTTCCTTGAGCCCGACCACCACGGCGGCGGGGGGTGCCTGCACCCAGGAGCCCGCCGGGGCGACACGGCATCCGGCCGCCTCGTACTCCTCCACCGGGAAGACGCGCTGCGGGGACTCCTCGACGGTCAGCGTCACTGCGCTCTCGACGAGCCGTCGTGCGTCCGACGGCACGATCGGGGTGCGTCGCTCGGTGGAACGGACCTCGTGGCGCAGCCACAGATGGAGATCGGTCATACGCGGTTGGCCTCCGGGCGCGGGGCGTCGGCCGCGAACCGGCCGGCGCTCAAGGGGCTGACATCCACGAAGGGTACGCGGCCGAGGTACAGGTCACGGACGACCTCGCCGACGGCCGGTCCCTGGAGGAAGCCATGCCCGGAGAAGCCGGTCGCGTACAGGAAGCGGGACACCGAAGTCGCCTCGCCGATCAGCGCGTTGTGGTCCGGGGTGACCTCGTACAGGCCCGCCCAGCCCCCGGTGCGGCGCAGGTCGAGGAGGGCGGGGGCGCGGTGTTCCATGGCCGCGGCCAGCCGGGGGATCCAGCGGTCGTGGGTGTCGGTGGCGAAGCCCGGCCGTTCGTCGGGATCGGACATGCCGAGCAGGAGGCCGGGGCCCTCGGCGTGGAAGTAGAGGCTGGTGGTGAAGTCGATGGTCATGGGCAACCTGGGCGGCAGGTCGGCGACCGGTTCGGTGACCGCGATCTGACGGCGCAGCGGCACCACCGGCAGATCCACGCCGACCATCGCCCCGACGGCCTTCGACCAGGCTCCGGCCGCGCAGACGACCGTGTCGGTGGTGATGCGGCCGATGCCCGTGGTCACGGCGGTGATCCGGTCACCGCGCAGTTCGATGCCGGTGACGTCGTTGTGACGCAGGATCCGTGCCCCGTACCGGCGGGCGGCGGACGCGTAGCCGTGGACCACGGATTCCGGGGTGCAGTGGCCGTCGTCCGGGGAGAACGCGGCCGCCAGCAGACCGTCGGTGGTGATCAGCGGGGAGAGTCCGCGGGCCTCGGCGGGATCGATCAGCCGGCTCGGCACGCCGAGGGAGTTCTGCAGCCGGACGCTCGCCTCGAAGCCGGCGACCTGCTCCGGCGTCGAGAGCAGGAAGAGATAGCCGACGCGGTGCAGACCGATGTCGTACCCGGTGTCCTCCTCGAACCGGGCGAACGCCTCCAGGCTGCGCGCCCCGAGCCGGATGTTCAGCTCGTCGGAGAACTGTGCCCGGACCCCGCCGGCCGCCTTCGAGGTGGAGCCGGAGGCCAGTTCGTCCCGCTCGACGAGGACCACGTCCCGCACACCGGCGCGGGCGAGGTGATAGGCGATGCTGGTCCCCGTGACGCCGCCGCCGATGACGACGACGCTCGCGCTCAGGTTCACGGACGGCCCCCCTGTGTCGTGGCCCCCGTCATCGCGCGCACCGTCACCGGCCCGGTCCGGAGAGGAAGAGGACGTCGTCGGTCATTCCCTCTTCCTTTCCGGACGGGCCTCGCCGCAATCAGGACAGGTGCGCGACCGCGTCCAGATGGGGCAGGTGGTGGTCGAGGCGCTCCCGTTTGGTGCGCAGGTAGGTGATGTTGCTCTCGCACGGCGGGATCAGCAGCGGAACCTGCTCGGCCACCTGGATGCCGTGCCGCACCAGCGCCTCCCGCTTGCGCGGGTTGTTCGACATCAGGCGGACGCTGCGCACACCCAGGTCCTGCAGGATCTCGGCGGCCACCTTGTAGTCCCGGGCGTCCACCGGCAGGCCCAGCGCGAGGTTCGCCTCGACGGTGTCCAGCCCCTCCGCCTGGAGGGCCATCGCGCGCAGCTTGGCGAGCAGACCGATGCCACGGCCCTCGTGGCCCCGCAAGTAGACGACGATGCCGCTGCCGTTGGCGACGACCGCGCGCAGCGCGGAGGCCAACTGGTCGCCGCACTCGCAGTGTTGGGAGCCGAAGGCGTCGCCGGTCAGGCACTCCGAGTGCAGCCGGACGAGTACGTCCTCCTGGCCTGTCTCGCCGTAGACGAGGGCCACTTGTTCGTCGCCGCGGTCGTGGTCGAGGTAACCGACCGCGCGGAATTCCCCGTACACGGTGGGCAGAGGAGCATTCACCACGCGCTCCGCGCCGGAACGCTGCGTCCGCTGTGCGGTCTTCTTGCCGAGCACACCAATTTTTTCTGTCATGATTCTTCAGATCCTAAGCAGAGACGAAAGGCCGGGAAAAGATGAGTGATTCGCAGACGCGACCGGCGACACACTCGCTGGTGCCGGCGGACACCACCGAAGACGTACGGACGCGGGCGGCGGGCGTCTCACGACAGGTCGCGGTCCTGCCCGTCGGGAGCTTCGAGCAGCACGGCCCGTTCCTGCCGTTGGCCACGGACACGCTCGTGGCCTGCGCGATCGCGCGCGAGATCGCGGCCGCGCATCCGGTGCACCTCCTCCCACCGGTGACGATCTCCTGCTCGCACGAGCACGCGGACTGGCCGGGGACCGTCAGCATCTCGTCGGTGACCCTTCATGCGGTGATACGGGACATAGCGGCTTCGCTCCGCCGGTCCGGCGTCGACGCCCTGGTGGTGGTCAACGGACACGGCGGAAACTACGTACTGGGCAACGTCGTTCAGGAGTCCTCCGCGCGGGGCGAGCGAATGGCGCTGTTCCCGGCCCCGGAGGACTGGGAGGCGGCCCGGGAACGGGCGGGCGTGGAGACCTCGCTGCTCACCGACATGCACGCGGGGGAAATTGAGACCTCCGTCCTTCTGCACGCTCATCCCGAATTGATCCGACCCGGTTATGAGACTTCCGATTTCGTGGCTGACGACCGTCGTCATCTGCTGACCCTCGGTATGTCCGCCTATACCGATTCGGGTGTCATAGGCCGTCCTTCGCTGGGTTCTGCGGAAAAGGGGAAGCTGCTGCTGGCGAGCCTCGCTGATTCCTTCGGCGCGTATGTGTCACTGCTGACCTCCGCGGACGATTCCGTACCGGACACCTCGGACGCAAGGGCGTAGCGGCCGGGTTCCTCAGCCGCCTCGCCCGCGGTGGTCCCGGAGCCCGTGCGCAGGCCGGTGTACCAGCGGGCGACGAGGACGAGGGCACCGGGCAGCGCGGCCACGAAGCTGAGCACGCCGTACACGACGGCGACGGCCAGTCCGCTGCTCGCGCCGAGGCCCGCGGCGCCGAACGCCCAGGCGGTGACGCCCTCGCGGGGGCCGAAGCCGCCGACGTTGAGGGGCACGCTCATGGCGAGCAGGGCGAGGACCGCGAGCGGCAGCAGTGCGGCGACGGAGGCGGCGGAGCCTGCCACCCGTGCGGCGAGCACGAACATCGCGAGGTGGCCGGCGAGGACGACGAACGAGGAGACGGCGACACCGGGTCCGTTGCGGCGGGAGAGCAGGGCTTCCCGGGCTTCGCCGAGTGCGGTGCGCAGCGCCGTCGGCGTCTTCGGCTCCCGGCGGGAGGGCGCGCGGTTCATCCGTACGGCGGTCATGACGGCGAGGGCGCCGACCGCGGCCAACAGGAGGACGGGGGTGAGGTCCCGGGCCCCGTTCAGCACCGGCGACGGCATGGTCAGCAGGACGGCGGTGCCGGCGACGGCGAGGACGACCTGGCCGGCCGTCCGCTCCAGGACGACCGCGCGCACGCCGCGTCCCAGGTCACCGGCGCTCTGCCCGTGCCGCACCGCGCGGTGCACATCGCCGAGCACGCCGCCGGGGAGGGCGGCGTTGAGGAACAGCGCGCGGTAGTAGTCGGCGACGGCCGGCCCGAGCGGCAGCCGGATCCGCAGTCCGCGGGCCACCAGCTGCCAACGCCAGGCGCTGAACGCCGTGGTGACGCCCCCGATCGCGAGGGCCAGCACCAGCACCGGCCCGTCGATCCGCCGCAGCCCGTCGAGGAAGGCGCCGCTGCCGAGCCGCCAGAACAGCACGACGAGGATGACGACTCCGACGGCGGTGCCGAGGTGGGTGCGGACGGCCGGGGTGTTGAGACGGGTCCGCAGGGCACGGGTGGCGGTGCGCAGGGGGGTGCGGGGGCGCGGCGCGGCGTCGGTGGCCGAGGCCGGCGAGGGTTCGGCGACGACATCGGTACGGGAGGTGGAGACGGCTGCGGGGGTGGGAGCGGGGGGCATCGAAGCCGCCGCGTCGGCGTCGCCGTCCGATGTCGGCGTCGCCGCCTCGCCTTGTGTCAGGCCGGTGGGCACCGCCGGCCGGCACACCTCGTTGCGAACGGCGGTGCGGCTCGGGCGACCCGCGTTCCCGGCCGGTCCGTCCGCCTCCCCGCGGGCTCGCACCGCGCCAAAACGGTCCGCGCGCCGCTTGCCCGCCTTGCGGCCTCGGCGCTCGGCCCGTGCCCTCGCCGCCGTCTCCACGCTCATGACGCTGCGCCGATCGGCCGGCACAGAGCCAGCAGGTCACTGTGGTGGACCACGACCTGCAGTTCGCCGGCCTCGCAGGCGGCGAGGCGTTCACGCAGGTAACGGTCGGCGCGGTCGCGGAGTTCGGGGCGCTGCTCGACCGCCGCGCCGACCCAGCCGCGCAGCCACTGGGCGGTGAGCGCCGACTCGGCGGGGCCGAGACGCCATGGGCTCGGGTGCACCTGGACGGTCGCGCCGTGCTCGGAGAACGCCTCGGCCGCAGCCGTGATCGCGTCCGGGCCGAGCAGTCCGGACCGCCGCTGGTGCGCGTTGAACGCCTCGGCGATCTCGTCGTCCAGCGGGTCGGAGGGGGTGAGTTCGACGCGGCCGGCGACCGAGAGTGTCAGCAGCGCCGGGCAGCCCGCCCCCGCGCAGGCGGCGGCGAGCGTGTCGACCTGCTCGCGGGTGAGCACGTCCAGCAGCGCGGAGGCGGTCACCAGCGAGGCACCGGCGAGGGCGTCCGGGGTGAGGCGGCCGACGTCGCCGCGGCGGGTCTCGACGGTGACGCGGCTGCCGTCGGCCGAGGAGCGCGGGGAGGCCACCGCCGCGAAGTGCAGGAGGTACGGGTCGCGGTCGTGGAGGACCCAGTGCTGGGCGCCGTCCAGGTGGGGCGCGAGCCAGCGGCCCATGGAGCCGGTGCCGCAGCCCACGTCGTGGATGACCAGTCCACCGGCGCGTCCGGGCAGGTTGGCGAGCCGGATCCGCAGCGGGTCGAGCAACTCGTGCGCCCGCGCGGAGGCGTCGGCGCCCTCGCGCAGCTCCAGCCACTCGGGGGCGTAGCGGGCCGGCTCGTCGGGATCGGTGTCCCTGAGCCGTACGGTGGCCCGCTCGTCGACCCGGAGGCGGGGACCGGCCCCGAGAATCACCTCGTCGCCGCCGGAACCGGCGGACGCGGTCACACCGCTCACACCACCCTCCACCGAAACGTTCCCGAGGTGCGCCGCCGCCGAGTCCGGGGCGTCCTCGGGGCCCGGCTGGGCCGGGATCGCCGTCCCGCTGTGTGTCGTCGCCGTGTTCCTCATGCAGCCCTCCGGGGTTCGTTCGGCAGTCGGCCCAGTACCGCGGCCAGGCTGCGGGCCGTGGTGGCCCAGCCGTCCAGGGCGGCCCGGCGTCCCCGGGCCGCCGCCTTGAGTCGGCGTCGCACGTCCGCCTCGCCGAACCAGCCGCGCAGTTCGGCGGCGATGGCGGCGGGGTTCTCCGGCGGGACGAGGATGCCGGGGACGCCGCCGTCGGGGGCGCGGCCGACCGCCTCCGGAACACCGCCGACGTCCGTCGCCAGCACGGGGATGCCACGCGCGAGCGCCTCGGTCACCGCCATGCCGTACGTCTCCGCGTAGGAGGTGAGCACCATGAGGTCGGCGGTGTGGTAGCTGGCGTCGAGTTCGGCGCCGGCCTGCGGCCCCGCCAGCAACAGCCGGTCCTGCAGACCGTGCTCGGCGATCAGGGCCCGCAGGTCCGCCACGTACTCGGGGTCCTGGCTCAGCCCGCCCACGCACACACAGCTCCAGGGCAGGTCGGTCACCGTCGCCAGTGCCTGCACCAGCCGGTGCTGGCCCTTGCGCGGGGTGACGGCGGCCACGCACAGCAGCCGCGACACGCCGTCGGTGCCGGACGCCAGGGGCGCGATGTCGGCGCCGGGGGCGGCGACATGGACCCGCTCGGGGGCGAGGCCGTGGTGGGAGACGAGCCGGCGGACCGCCCAGTCGCTGGTGGCGACGACCGCGGGGACCGCCCGCAGCACCGCGCGTTCGCGGGCGTCCAGGTCCGCGGCGACGGCGGGATCCAGTCCCGTCTCGTCACCGAGCGGGAGGTGTACGAGGACCACGAGCCGCAGTCGCTCCGCCTCCGGAAGGATGATCTCCGGGACACCGCAGGCCACCAGCCCGTCGAGGAGGACGACCGTGTCGTCCGGGAACTCCCGCAGAACACGGGAGAGTTCCGCGCGGGCCGCCGCTGCGGGGCGGGGCCAGCTGCCGTTCACCGTGTACTTGTGCACCTGCCAGCCGAAGCCGGGCAGGTCCAGGCTCACCCGCCGGTCATAGGCGTTGCCGCCGCTCGGAACGGCCGGGTCGTCGACGCCGCCCGGCATCACGAAGTGCACGGAGCGCAGGGACATGGGGATGATCTCGGCGTTCTTCAGGACGGAGTGCTGCAGCGGCACATAGCCGAGGGCCGGTGTCTTCGCCACGGGCGTCGCGGCCGCGGGCGTCCTCGCCTCGACCGGCGTCACCTTCTTCTCCAGCGTCGCATCGGTCACAGGGCACGCTCGTAACTCGCCCACGCGACATGCGACTCATGGAGAGTGACGGTCAGTCCGGCGAGGCCCTTGGCCCCCTCGCCCAGCGCGCCCTTCGCGATCCGCTCGGCCAGCCGGTCGGCGATGACCTTGGCCAGGAACTCGGTGGAGGTGTTGATCCCGGCGAAGTCGGGTTCGTTGTCGAGGTTGCGGTAGTTCAGCTCGCCGACGACGGCGCCCAGTTCCCGCGTGGCGAGTCCGATGTCGACGACGATGTTGTCGTCGTCCAGCTGCTCGCGCCGGAACGTGGCGTCCACCAGGAACGTCGCTCCATGCAGGCGCTGCGCGGGTCCGAAGACCTCGCCGCGGAAGCTGTGGGCGATCATGATGTGATCGCGGACGGTGATGCTGAACAACGGACGACCCTCCAGGTGCGGTGCGCTCCTCATCCCCGCCGATGGCTGCCGGGGATGCCGTGTAGTACGGCTCTTCGCTTCCCCTTGTTCAGCCCCCTCTCACCCTTTTCTCAGGTCAGCCGCTCTTGTCATCCCGGATTGAACGACTGCGGGGCGGAACGGGCACTTCAGTCACTGTCGGCGTAACGGACCCGGTGGCACAGTGCCGGAATCGCGCCGGAGGCCAGTTTCGGCAGCACGTCCGGCAGTTCCTCGAAGGCGCACTCCCCCGTGACGAGCGCGTCCAGCGCCGGGTCGGCGAGCAGGTCGAGGGCGAGTGCGAGCCGGTCGGCGTACGTACGGCCGGCGCGGGCGGCCGGGGAGACGGTGCCGACCTGGCTGCTGCGGACGGTGAGCCGCCGGGAGTGGAAGGCCTCGCCGAGCGGCAGGCTCACCTGCCGGTCGCCGTACCAGCTCAGTTCGAGGACGGTGCCCTCGGGGGCGAGCAGTTCCAGGGACCGCGCGAGGCCCTGCTCGGTGGCGCTCGCGTGGACGACCAGGTCGCAGTCGCCGAGCGCCTCCTCCGGCGCGGCGAAGCCGGCCCCGAGCGCCTCGGCGACCTCGGCGCGGGCCGGGTCGGCGTCGACCAACTGGAGCCGGACGCCCGGGAAGCGGGCCAGCAGGGCGGCCACCGAGCAGCCGATCATGCCGCCGCCGACCACGGCGATCCGGTCGCCGACCAGGGGCGCCGCGTCCCAGAGCGCGTTGACCGCGGTCTCGACGGTACCGGCGAGGACGGCCCGTGCGGCGGGCACGGTGTCCGGTACGACGGTCACCGCGCTCGCGGGGACGACGTACCGGGTCTGATGCGGGTGTAGGCAGAAGACAGTACGGCCGACGAGTTCGTCCGGCCCCTGCTCCACCTCACCGACGCTGAGGTAGCCGTACTTCACGGGGGCGGGGAAATCGCCCTCCTGGAACGGCGCCCGCATCGCCGCGAACTGGTTCTTGGGGACCCCGCCCCGGAACACGAGCGTCTCCGTGCCACGGCTGACCCCGGAGTACAGCGACCGCACCAGGACCTCGTCCTCGCGGGGCTCCGGCAGGGCCGTCTCCCGGATCATTCCTTCACCCGGAGTGCTGAGCCAGAACGCACGTGCGGTGCGGTTCATCGGGATCCTCCTGAACGATCGTGAAGCTGAGCACGTACCGAGGTGTGCACAGGCCGCGCACAGTACGCGGCCTTGATCGACTCTGTCACCTGGCCGGAGGAATGTGCGGTGGCCCTGAACAACACGTACGACGCGAGGCTGGTCCAGCAGGAGACCGCTGTGGGAGCGGGCGTTCAGATCCTGCTGCTGGCCCTGCTCGGTTCGGCGATCGGCATGGGGCCGGCGGGCTGGCTCACCGGCCTCGCCTTCGCCATCGCCAGCTGGGCGGTCCTCTCGCGGGCCCTGCACCGGTCCCGGCTGCGCTCCTTCGGCCCGGCCAACCGGGTCACCCTCGGCCGCGCGACGCTGGTGGGCGGTGTCACGGCCCTGGTGGCGGACTCCTTCCAGAGCTCACCGCCGGTCACGCTGTTCGTCGGCCTCACGGCGGTCGCCCTCATCCTCGACGGTGTGGACGGCAAGGTGGCCCGCCGCACGGGCACCTCGACGGCTCTCGGCGCCCGCTTCGACATGGAGGTGGACGCGTTCCTGATCCTTGTGCTGAGCGTGTACGTCTCGATGTCGCTGGGCCCGTGGGTGCTTCTCATCGGCGCCATGCGCTACGGGTTCGTCGCCGCCGCCCGTGTCTGGCCGTGGCTGAACGCCGCGCTGCCGCCGAGCACGGCCCGCAAGACGGTCGCCGCGCTGCAGGGTGTGTTCCTGCTGCTGGCCGCCTCCGGTTTCCTCCCGTACGCGGCCACGTTCGCGGTCGCCGCGACCGCGCTGGCGGCGCTGGTCTGGTCGTTCGGCCGGGACATCCTGTGGCTGTACCGGACGTCGCGCACCCGGCGGACGGCTGTGCCGGAGGTGCGGGAGCTGGTGACTTCCTGAGCACTCCCACCGCCGAGCGCGCCTGCGGCGCCTGTGCAGGTTCGGTGGGGGTGCGCGGTGCGCCTGCGGGTGGCGGGTGGGGCGGGGTCGTGCCGGGGGGTGTCCGTCCTCGGACCGGCGGCTGGTCTTGGCCAGGAGGTGCCGTTTCTTGACGCCGGCCGCTGCGGGCGGGCACCCCCCGGCACGACCCCTTCCCGCCGTCGGCGGCCGCGGGACGGTGGGGGCGAGCGTAGCTGCGGGCAGTCGTGCCGCTGGGGCGGCACGGGTGGGCGCAGGCGGCAACCCGTCAACGCCGGGCCGCGCGAACCGCCTCCCTCACGGCCACTCCGTCGCCGGGGCTCATGCGCGCGACGGCAACGCCGCCGTCAGGCAGCCGGTGACGGCCCGAACGGTCAATCGCCGAGCGGCATCCGGCACACCGTCGACTCCCTCGCCGCGAACCCGAGGCGTTCGTACAGCCGGTTGGCAGCGGCCCGGTCCGGCCGCGAGGTGAGGTCGACGGTGCGCGCCCCCGACTCCCGTGCCAGGCGCACCGCCTCACCCATGAGCAGACCCGCGACCCCGTAGCCGCGCGCGGCACCGTCGACGACCACGTCCTCGATCCGGGCGCGCAGACCGGAAGGCAGTGGGATCGTCACGAGGGTCAGGCCGCTGCGTGGTCGAGGGAGTAGCGGTCGGCGACAACTGGGGCAGCAGCCTGGCGAAGGCGGGCACCAGCTCCGCGTTCGCCTTCCGGGCGACCTCCACCTGAACGTCCGTGACCGGGACCCTATCGGCGGGGCAGCAACGCGATCGCCAGGGCCGGCACCGCCGCCAGTACCAGCCAGGGCACGGCCGTCGGGAGGCCGGTGTCCAGGAGGGTGCCGGTCGCTGAGCTGCCGGCGAGGACGATCAGGCCGGACACCGAGGACAACGCGCCGGTGTAGAGGCCGAGTCGGCCCTCCTCGGCCAGGTCAGGGACCCAGGCACGGGCGACCGGGGCGACGAGCATCTGGCCGAAGGTGAGCAGGACGACGAAGCCGGCCGCGGGCAACAGGCCGAGCGTGCCGGTCCAGCCGGCGGGGCGTGCCGCGGCCACGACAGCGAAGCCCACGGCGATCAGCAGCAGCCCGGCCACCATCGACCGGCGCAGGCTGAGCCGCTCCCCCACCCAGCGTGTGACCGGCAGCTGGGCGGCCACCACGAGCAGCGAGGACAGCGCGAACAGCCAGGCCACCGGCGCCTGGGAGCCCATGGCGCGCTCCACCTCGTCGGGGAGGGCGAGGTAGAGCTGGTTGTAGGCGAGCAGGTAGGCGCCGTACGCGCAGCACAGGGCGAGGAAGCGGCGGTTGCGCAGCAGCTTTCCCATGCCCCCGCGCAGTTCCACGCGGTCGCGCCCGGGTATGTGCTGCGGCAGCAGCCAGGCGTGTCCGGCGAGGACGAGGACGAAGACGCCGGCGCCGGCCAGACAGACCGTGCGGAAGTCGATCGACAGCAGCAGGGCGCCGAGCAGCGGCCCGACGAACGCGCCGGCCTGCCCGGCCACCGTCAGCAGTGCGAGGACGCGGGTGCGCGAGCCGCCGCCGGACTCCTCCCACAGCACGGCCTGCCGGGCCACCTCGGACTCGACGGCGGGCGAGAACAGCGCGGCGGCGAGTCCGATCACCAGCACCGCCCCGATGACGGACCAGGTCTGCGCCGCGTACCCGAGCCATGCGAACCCGGCGATCCGCAGCACGCAACCCGCGAGCACGACCGGCCGGATGCCGTACCGGTCGGCCAGCGCGCCGCCCACCACGAACAGCCCCTGCTGGCTGAAGGTCCGCAGCCCCAGCACGAAGCCGACCAGCCAGCCGGCCATGCCGATGCCCTGCCCCAGGTGCTCGGCGAGGAAGGGCAGGACCGCGTAGAAGCCGATGTTGAAGGCGAGTTGGGTGCCGATGAGGAGACGGAGCAGGGGGGAGAGCCGGGGACGGTCGGGCGCCTTGCGCAGGCCGACTGCCAACGAGGTCATCGGGTGGTCACCAATTCTCGGGTGATTGAGGGCTTTTCGGACGGCGGTGGGGCGGGCCGGGCCACGCGGCGCCGGCGCCGTACTCCGCCGCCGGCCGTCACGGCCAGCGCCCCCAGCAGCGCGAGTACGGCCGCGGGGGCGAGGACCGCCCAGGGCGCGCGTTCGGCGTAGGGCTGGTTCTCGGCGAGGAGCAGACCCCACTCCGGGGACGGCGGCTGCGCGCCGAGGCCGAGGAAGGCCAGCGAGGCGAGCGCGAGGGCGATGCCGGGCAGGCGGAGCAGGGCGTGCCGGATGACGGGCGGCACTACGGCGGGCAGCAGTTCGTGGCGCAGCAGGTACCAGGGACCGGCCCCCAGGGCGCGGGTCGCGGTGAGGTGGAGGGCGGCGCGTTCCTGCCCCAGGAGCGCCGAGGTGTGGGCGGCGAGCGGCGCCCAGGCGACGGCGGCCACGGCGAGCGCGGGCGTGGCGGTTCCGCTGCCCACGATCGCGGTGACGAGCAGGGCGACCAGGACCGGCGGCAGCGCGGTGACGGTGTCGACGAGCGGGCCGGACAGCCGGGGCAGCAGGCCGAGCGCCACTCCGGTGAGCAGGGTGACGGCGGTGATCGCGAGAGCGAGCAGCAGGGTGTCGAGAGCGCCGTGGCCGACGCGGGCCAGGACGTCCCTGCCGAGCGCGTCCGTGCCGAACGGGTGCGCGAGGGAGGGGGCGGTGAGTCGCTGGGCGGTGTCGAGGGCGAGGGGGTCGCGGGGCAGGCCGAGGGTGATGACGCCGAGCAGCAGACCGCCGTACACGAAGGGCAGGACCCTGTGTGCGGGGGGCGCCGGGCGGTGCAGGGACGGCAGCGCGCCGTCGCGCAGCGCCGGGCCGATCAGCGCACGCGTCAGGAGGTGGGCCAGTCCGGCGGCGGCCGCGGCGAGCAGGACGAGGGCCAGGGTGCCGGCCTGGAGGACGGGCAGGTCCTGGGCGAGAGCGGCCTGGAGGGTGGTGCGGCCGAGGCCGGGGATGTCGAAGATCTGCTCGACGGTGACCGATCCGCCGGTCAGTCCTACGACGAACAGGCCGGTGTTGGGCAGCAGTCCGGGCAGGCAGCGGCGCAGGGCCTGACGGGCGACGGCGTGGCCGGGCAGTCCGCGGGCGGTGGCGGCCAGGGCCCAGGGTTCGTCGAAGGCGCCGGGCAGCAGGTCGTCGAGGAGCCGGCCGAGGACGGCCCCGGCGGGCAGGCCGAGGGCGAGGGCGGGCAGGACCGTCCACTGGGGTCCGTACCAGCCGAGAGCCGGCAGCCAGCCGAGTTGCACGCCGACGACGGTGGCGAGTACGGACGCGGTGAGGAATTCGGGCAGTGCGGCGAGGACGGCGCCGGCGCTGCCGCCCGCGCGCCGCCCGTCGAGTCGGCGGTGGGCGCCCAGCCACAGGGTGCGGGCGCAGATCAGCCCGGCGGTGACGGCGGCGGCGACCAGGGCCACCGCCATCAGCAGCAGGGAGACGCCGAGCGCCTGGAGCACGGCGGGCGTGACCTCGCCACCGGAGATCCAGGACCGTCCGGCGTCCCCGCGCCACAGCCCGCCCAGCCACTGGCCGAGCAGCCGCAGCGGTCCGACGTCCAGGCCGAGCTGGGCGCGGATGTCCGCCAGCACCTGGGGCGTGGGATCGCGGTCGGCGGACCGGGCCTTGAGCACGGTGAGCGCGGGGTCGGTGTGTGACAGCCAGGGCAGTACGCCGATGGCACACACCAGTGCGGCGGCGATCCCCGCACGCCACAGGAGCGTTGCTGTTCGGCGTCGCACGGGTCAGCGCCGGGTGCCGATGCCGACGAGGGTGCGCTCGTACGGGTCGAGGAGCGCGCCGCGCACCGAGGTCGCGACGCCGGTGATGATGCGCTGGTGGACCAGCGGTACGACGGCGTCCGTGCCGAGGATCCGCGCCTCGGCCGCCATCGCGGCGTCCTGCCGCTCGGCGGTGCCGGCGATGTCCGCGGCCTTCGCCACGGCACGGTCGACGCCCTTGTCGCAGAGCAGGGCGAGGTTGTAGCCGCCGTCGCAGGTGTAGTCACTGGCGAGGACCGCGACCGGGTCGCCGGTGTCGACCAGGCTGTTGCGGGCGCCGACGAACGCGTCGAACCTGCCGTCCAGCGCGTCGCTCTCCAGCCGCGAGTACTCGCGCACCTCCAGGGTGACCTCGAACCCGGCCTTCTCCAGCTGCTGCTTCAGTACCTGGGCGACCTCCGGGAGTTCGGGCCGGTTGTCGTAGGTGGCGAGGGTGATCCGGGTCCCGTCGGGCCGGCCCGCCTTCGCGCGCCCCACCGGCTCGGTCCGCTTGCCGGCGGCCCAGGTGACGGCGGGCCCGTAGATACCCGCGCCCGCGTCGGCGTAGCCCTCGTGGACGTCCTCGGCGAGGACGGAGGTGTCGACGGCCTCACGGGCCGCGGCCCGCAGTGCCGCGTCCTTGAAGGGGCCCTTTCGGGTGTTGAGGAGCAGGCTCGTGGTGCGGGTCGTGGCGGTCGCCTCGCGGGTGCCCTTGTCGAGGGTGGCGGCCTGGGCGACGGGGACGGCCTCGGCGAGGTCGACCTGCTCGGTGCGCAGCGCGCTCGCGCGGGCGGTGCCGTCGGCGACGAACTTCACGTCGATTCCGGTGGCCTGGGCAAGGCCGCCCCAGTAGTCGTCGTAGCGGTCGAGAGTGGCCGCGGTGGTCCCCGTGACCTCGGTGAGTTCGAAGGGCCCGGTGGCGGTGCCGACCGGGTCGGCCTTGCCCTTCTTGTCGTACGCCTTGGCGGAGAGGATGGCCAGGGAGGGGCTGGAGAGGCGCAGCGGAAGGACGGGGTCGGGCTTCTCGGTGATGATCCGTACGCGCTCGCCGTCCTCGGCCTTCGCGGTGAGGGCGACGCCGGCGAGGGCGGCGGGGACGGGCTCGGCGCGGGCGGCGTGGGACAGGGCGGTGGCGACGGCGGCCGGGGTGACGGCGGAGCCGTCCTGGAAGGTGGCCTCGCGCAGGGTGAACAGCCAGGAGCGGTCGTTCTCCCGGCGCCAGGAGGCGGCCAGGGCGGGCGCGGCGGCGCCGTTGGCGTCCAGCGCGGTCAGGCCCTCGGTGACGCCGAGGCGGCTGAGGATGCTGGCGTCCGCACCGTACGGCGAGAGGTTCTCGGCGGGCGGGAAGGCCAGGGCGACACGCAGGCGGGTCCCGTCCGGGGAGGCGCCCGCGGCGCCGTCGCCGCCGGGGGCGAAGCAGGCGGTGAGTACGGGGGCCAGGACGAGGGCGAGGAGCGGGCGGAGTCGGCGCACGGTCTATCGCTCCATCGGTATCTCGAAGTGGACGACGTCCTCGCCGCCGTCGAGGTCCTCGCGTTCGTCGTGCACGACCTTGCCGAGCGAGCGCCAGAAGTTCTCGGCGCCGGGCACCTTGGGGTCGGTGTGCAGATAGACCGCGCGGTAGCCGCCGTCCGCGGCGGCGAAGGCGAGCAGTTCGCCGACGAGCCGCCGGGCGAGGCCGCGCCGGCGGTGCTCGGGGCGGACGTAGACGCGGCGCAGCTGCGCGGTCTCGCCGCTGGGGTAGCGCTCGGCGAGATCGCGGGGGTTCGGCGGGTGGGCCGGGCCTCGTGAGTCGAGGGCCGCCGTGGCCACGACCTCCTGTCCGCGCGGGTCGACGGCGACGAGGAGGGTGTGGCGGGGCGAGTCGAGATAGGCGGCGGCCGGGTCGATGATGTCCGCGTGCCAGCGGGGCACATAGCCGGTGCCGAAGTCGCGGTAGACGGTGTCGAGCATCAGGGCTCGCGCACCGTCCAGATCGTCCGGGCGAGCCGCCCTGATGCTGTAGTCGTGCACTTGCGCATCATATGCATTAAGCGCGGGAGTCGATCACGGTCGGCCCGGCCCCTTCGTCAACTTCCCTGTCGGCCAGGCGATTTGACAGCGATCAGCGGCGCGGACAACCTAGCCACATGACATCCATTTTCAACAAGTGTACTCTGGGTGCGAAGGCGGGTTGCTGATGCGTATTGCTTTCGTCGGCAAGGGCGGCAGCGGCAAGACCACCCTGTCGGCGCTCTTCTCCCGCCACCTGGCCCGCTCCGGTGCCCCCGTGCTGGCCATCGACGGCGACATCAACCAGCACCTCGCGCAGGCGCTGGGCCATGAGGGAGAGCCACTGGACGCCCCGCCCCTCGGCGCGCACCTGCGGGACATCAAGGAGTACCTGCGCGGTACCAACCCGCGGATCCCCTCCGCCGACGCCATGATCAAGACGACCCCGCCCGGCAGCGGCTCACGTCTGCTGACCCCGCTCGGCGACGACGAACTGCACACGCGGCACGTGCGGCGGGTCGGGGACGTGCCGGTGATGGTGACGGGCGAGTTCGACGAGAGCGACCTCGGGGTGGCCTGCTACCACTCCAAGCTCGGCGGGGTCGAGCTCTACCTGAGCCACCTGGTCGACGGCCCCGGCGAGTACGTGGTGGTCGACATGACAGCGGGCGCGGACGCCTTCGCCTCGGGCCTGTTCACCCGCTTCGACATGACCTTCCTGGTGGCGGAACCCACCCGCAAGGGCGTCTCCGTCTACCGCCAGTACCGCGACCATGCCCGCGAGTTCGGCATCCGCATCGCGGTCGTCGGCAACAAGGTGACGGGTGAGGACGACCTGCTCTTCCTCAAGGAGAAGGTGGGCGACGACCTCCTCACCCACCTGGTCCACTCCTCCTACGTCCGCGCGGCCGAACAGGGCAGGGAGCAGGGCGAGCTGGAGTCCGCCAACGTCCACGCGCTGAACGTCCTGCGTGAGGCGGTCGACGCCCACCCCAAGGACTGGCCGACCACGCACCGCCACGCCGTCGAGTTCCATCTGCGCAACGCGCGGGCCTGGGGGGACGCGAGGACGGGCGAGGACCTCGCCGCACAGGTGGACCCGGAGTTCGTGCCGGGACCGGCGGCCCTGGCCTGACGCCGGTTCCGGCACCTCCGTCATCCCCGCGACCGCCCTCCCGTCATCCCCCTGACCGTCCCCCCCCGTCATCCCCCTGACCGTCCCCTCGTCGCCCCCTCACCGTCCCCTCGTCCTCCCGTCGTCGTCCCCTGACCGCCCTCTCGCGGCCCTCTCACCGAACAGGAACCCACAGACATGTCCCTCGACGTCTCCCCCGAGCTCCTCGCCGAAGCCGAACACGGTGACATCCGCGAGGAGGACTTCGTGGACACGGTCCGCACCTCGCTGCCGTACGCCTACGACCTGATCGCCTCCCTGGCCACCGAACTGCGCGACGGAACGGCCGAGTTCACCGACAACCAGACCCCTCCCCCGTCGGAGCGGGAACGCGGCCAACTCCTGCGCGCCCTCGCCAGCGACGCCATCCGTGGCAGCCTGGAACGGCACTTCGGCATCACCCTCGCCTTCCAGAACTGCCACCGCGTGGCGGCGTTCCGGCCGCAGGCACGGGAGTCGCAGACGTACGCGCGGTTCACGTCCGTACGGTCACAGGTGCTGAACCAGTCCCCGGAGTTCCGGGACTGCTGATCCCGCCGGGCGGCCCCGCCGAGGAGGGGCCGCCCGTCGGGCTACCGCGCCCCGGACGTCACCGGCGCCGCCGCGTACCCGGTGGGCCGGGCCGTGAACGTCCCGCGCCCCTGCGTCCGGCTGCGCAACCGTGTCGCGTAGCCGAACAGTTCGGCCAGCGGTACCGTCGCCGTCACGATCGACGCGCCCGCCCGCACCGCCGAGCCCGTCACCCGGCCCCGGCGTGCGGACAGGTCACCGAGGACGGTGCCGACCGCGTCCTCGGGCACGGTGACCGTGACCTCGACGACCGGCTCCAGGAGGACCATCGCGCAGCTGCGCAGGGCCTCGCGCAGACCGAGCCGGCCCGCCGTGCGGAACGCCGTGTCGGAGGAGTCCTTCACATGGGTCGCCCCGTCGGTGAGGGTGACGCGCAGGCCGGTCACCGGGTGACCGCCGAGCGGGCCCTCGGCCAGGGCGTCGCGGCAGCCGGCCTCCACGGCACGGACGTACTCCTGCGGTACGCGACCGCCGACGACGGCCGAGCGGAACTCGAAGCCGGATCCCGCCGCCAGCGGTTCCACGTCGAGGACGACATGCGCGAACTGCCCGGCGCCACCGTCCTGTTTGACGTGCCGGAAGACGAAGCCGGACACCCCGCGGCCGACCGTCTCCCGGTAGGAGACCCGGGGGCGGCCGACGTTGACGTCCAGCCCGGCGTCCCGGCGGATCTTCTCCACGGCCACCTCCAGATGCAGTTCGCCCAGGCCCGACAGGACCGTCTGCCCGGTCTCGGCGTCGGTCCGCACGACCAGCGACGGGTCCTCCTCCGCCAGCCGCGCCAGCGCCGAGGCCAGCCGGCCGGTGTCGGTGGACCTGCGCGCCTCGACCGCCACGGACACCACGGGATCGGCCACACCGGGCGGTTCGAGGACGAGCGGGGCGTCCGGCGCGCAGAGGGTGGCCCCCGGGCGCGCCGACTTCAGGCCGACGACGGCCACGATGTCACCGGCGACCGCCCGGTCGACCTGGGCGTGGCGGTCGGCCTGCACGCGCAGGATCCGGCCGATCCGCTCGCTGCGTCCCGTGCCCGCGTCCAGCACGGTGTCTCCCTTCTCCATCGTTCCCGCGTACACCCGCAGGAAGGTGAGCCGTCCTGTCTGCGCCGCGCTCACCTTGAACGCCAGCGCCGCGAACGGTGCCGCCGGGTCGGCGGGCCGCTCTTCCTCGGTGCCGTCGCCGAGGCCGCGCACGGCCGGCACGTCGAGCGGCGAGGGCAGATATGCCACCACCGCGTCGAGCAACGGCTCGATCCCGCGGTTGCGGTAGGCCGAGCCGCACAGCACGACCACGCCCTCACCGCTGCCGGTCAGGTCACGCAGCGCGGTCGCGAGGGTCTGCGGCGAAACCGTGGACCGCGCGCAGAACTCCTCCAGCGCGCCGGGGTGCAGTTCGGCCACCGACTCCTCCAGGAGCCGGCGACGCCGGTGGGCCTGCGCCCGCAACTCCTCCGGCACCGGCTGCTCCACGGCCGTGTCGGCGCCGTCGGCCCAAACCAGCGCCCGCATCCGTACGAGGTCCACGACTCCACGGAAGGCGTCCTCGGCACCGATGGGCAACTGCACCACCAGCGGCGCCGGGTGGAGCCGTTCCCGGATGGAGTCGACCGCCGTGTCGAGGTCGGCTCCGGCGCGGTCCAGCTTGTTGACGAACGCGATCCTCGGCACGCCGTGCCGGTCGGCCTGCCGCCACACCGACTCGCTCTGCGGCTCGACCCCCGCGACGGCGTCGAACACCGCGACCGCGCCGTCCAGGACACGCAGCGAACGCTCCACCTCGTCGGCGAAGTCGACGTGCCCGGGGGTGTCGATGAGGTTGATCCGGTGGCCGTCCCAGGCGCAGCTGACCGCCGCCGCGAAGATGGTGATGCCGCGATCGCGCTCCTGGGGATCGAAGTCGGTGACGGTGGTGCCGTCGTGGACCTCGCCGCGCTTGTGGGTGGTGCCGGTGGCGTACAGGATCCGCTCGGTGACGGTGGTCTTGCCGGCGTCGACGTGGGCGAGGATGCCGAGATTGCGGACGACGGCGAGGGTGCTGGGGTTGGTGCGCACGGCCCTTGGCCTTTCGGGTGTTCCGGAAACGGAAAGGGGTCAGCGCGATTCCCGGACGTCACGGTGGCGCACGTGTGCCTCCCCCGCCACACCGTCAGATCGGCGAAGATGGCGGGGAGTCGACGTGTTCGGGCGCTCTCAGATGCTCGTCACGGGCATCCGGTGCCGGCCGCGCAGCGGGCACCGGGCGGACGAGGACACGAGGATCACCTCGTAGCCGCAGGGGGAGACGACGGCAGCGGTGCTGACACGCATGGCCCGGCTCCCCTCGACTCGTCATGGCGACGCGCCGCCGGGTGGTGGCGGCGCGTGATGATGCGGTGAGTCTAGGGAGCGGGGCCGGGTACGGGCACGCGATTTTCGCGGCGGCGCTGCCGAAGCGGGGGCCGCCTGGGTCGTGTCGACCGTGATGGCCGGACCCACGGCGGACGGACCGCGGGCCGCCTCGCGGACGGTGGAGTGCGTTCCCCTGTCGGGGCGGGGCCGGCGGAGGGTGACGACGCGAGAGGCACCCGACCCGGCCCGGCCGGGCTGTTTCGGGTGTGCCGTCCGCACAGACGGACCGTGTGAATCTCATGGCCTTCCGGTGACAGACGATCGATGCCCGCGGTCCTCTGGTCTGCCATCGTGAGAGATGAAAGGCGCAGGCCAGGCGGCCGCACCGGCTCGTCTGCCCGTGCTGCGCCACGGCCCGGTCCCGCGACGAGGCACCGCCGACAAGGAGAGCGCGACCGAACCGGAGCGCGCCCGACTGGAGGCTTTCCGTGGACAAGCGGTACGAGGTGTACTGCCTCACCCACCCGCATTTCTACGACACGCCGTCCCACGGTAGGACGCGTGGCCACTTCCGTCAGACGTCGCTCCCCGCCCCCGCGTCGTGGACGCGCACGGAACTCGGCGACTGGGTGGTCCTCCGGCCCGCCGGTACGACCCTCCCGCCCCAGGGGTGGAAGATCCATGTCTCGGCCTGCCTGGACGACGCGCAGAAGGTCCTGGACGCGGTGTGGGACTACTGCGTACCGCGCCGTATCGCCTTCAAGTTCCTTCCGGCGCGGCAGACCCTGTTCCTCGCCAACGCGAAGTACGCGCACCGCGGGTCCAGCGGGAAGTTCGTGACCGTCTATCCCCGGGACGAGGCGCAGTGCGAGCGCGTGCTCAGAGAGCTGGGCACCGTCCTCGACGGCTTGCCTGGGCCGTACATCCTCAGCGACCTGCGC
The DNA here is from genome assembly GCF_053594495.1 of Streptomyces sp. NPDC001920. NCBI lineage: Bacteria > Bacillati > Actinomycetota > Actinomycetes > Kitasatosporales > Streptomycetaceae > Streptomyces > Streptomyces sp. NPDC001920. The sequence goes on along the minus strand of NZ_JBSFEP010000022.1, from coordinate 81,490 downwards.
TGGGGGAGGGGTCCGCTCTACGTGCGGTACGGGGGCTTCGCCGACCGGCACTGCGTGTCCGCCGACGGGGTCGTGGAGCAGGCGCTGGAGGATCCCTCCGGCCGGCTGGTGCCGGACGTGCGCGGCCCCACCTTCCAGGTGCCCCCGTGGGTGCGGCTGCCGGCCTTCCTCGAACCGCACCTCGCCGAGCGGCAGCGGACCACGGTCGCCGACCTGCCGTACCGCATCGAGAAGGCGCTGCACTTCTCCAACGGCGGTGGTCTGTACGCCGCGGTGGACACCCGCAGCGAGGAGCGGGTGGTCCTCAAGGAGGCACGGCCCCACGCGGGACTCACCCCGGACGGCGCGGACGCCGTCACCCGGCTGGGACGGGAACGGGCGGCCCTGGAACGGCTGCGGGGCCTCCCCTGTGTTCCCGCCCTGCGCGATCACTTCGAACTGGGCGGACACCACTTCGTCGTCGAGGAGTTCATCGAGGGCACCCCCCTGCACACGCTGTTCGTCCAGCGCTACCCGCTCGCCGCGCTGGACCCGGCCCCGGCCGACTTCGCGGCCTACACCTCCTGGGCCCTCGACGTGTTCCGGCAGGTGGAGGAGGCGGTCGCCGCGGTCCACGACCGGGGCGTCGTGATGGGCGACGTCCACACGTTCAACATCCTGGTCCGCCCCGAAGGCGACGTCGTCCTCATCGACTTCGAGGGAGCCTCGGACGTGGCCGACGCACAGCAGCAGGTTCTGGCAGCCCCGGGCTTTCTCGCCCCGAAGGGCGTCACCGGCTTCGACATCGACCGGCACGCGCTGGCCTGTCTGCGGCTCTCCCTGTTCATGCCGCTCACCGGGCTCATCGAGCTGGACGACGGCAAGGCGGGCCAGCTCGCCAGGGAAGCCGCACGGCTGTTCCCCGTCCCCGGCCCGTTCCTGGACGCGGCCGTCCGCACGGTGACCGGTGACGGCGGTATGTACGCCGGGGCGGACGACGAGCCCCGGCTGGAACCCGACCGGTCCGGCTGGCTGAGCGCCCGGGAGTCGATCAGCGCCGCCGTCCTGGCCGCCGCCACTCCCGAGCGCGACGACCGGCTCTTCCCCGGCGACATCGAGCAGTTCGCCACCCCGGGCGGTGGCCTCGGCATGGCCCACGGCGCGGCGGGCGTGCTGTACGCGCTGGACGTTGCGGGAGCCGGACGCCACCCCGGCCACGAGGACTGGCTGATCCGGCATGCGCTCCACCCGGAGTCCGGCACCCGGCTCGGGCTCTACGACGGCCTGCACGGCGTCGCCTTCGTGCTCGATCACCTCGGGCACCACGAGGAGGCCGTCAAGGTCCTCGACATGTGCCTGGGCGAGCGCTGGGAGAGCCTGGCCCTGGACCTCAAGGGCGGCCTGTCCGGTATCGGGCTCGACCTGCTCCACTTCGCGACCACCACCGGCGACGCGGCCTGCCGTGACGCCGCCCTGCGCGTGGCGCAGTCGGTCGCCGACCGCCTGGGTCCGGTCGACGCCGTACCGCGGATCAGCGGCGGCACCCACCCGAGAGCCGGGCTGATGTACGGGTCGTCCGGCCCCGCGCTGATGTTCCTGCGCCTGTACGACCACAGCGGCGACCCGGCGCTCCTCGACCTGGCCGCCACCGCACTGCGCCAGGACCTGCGCCGCTGCGTCGTGCGCGAGGAGGTGTCGATGGAGGTGAACGAGGGCTGGCGCACCATGCCCTATCTCGCCGACGGCAGCGTGGGCATCGGCATGGTCCTCGACGACTACCTGGCCCACCGCGCGGACGACCGGTTCGCGTCCGCCGCTGAGACGATCCGCAGGGCGGCCAGGGCCTCGTTCTACATCGAACCCGGGCTCTTCGACGGCATCGCCGGGATGATCCTCCACCTCAGCCGTGCGCACCCGCCCGGCACGGCGGCCGAGCGGGACCCCGTGGTCGCCGGCCATGTGCGCCGTCTGTCCCGCCACGCCTGTGTGCTGGACGGCCGTCTGGCCTTCCCCGGCGAACAACTGATGCGGCTGTCCATGGACCTGGCCACCGGAGGCGCGGGGGTGCTGCTCGCGCTGGCCGCCGCCCTGCACCCCCGGCCCGCCGGGCTGCCGTTCCTGACGCCGGGCCTGCCCGCCCATGACCTCCCCGTCCCCACAGAAGTACGAGAGAGGAGGTGAAGAGCGATGTCGCTCCTCGAACTGCAGGGTCTGACCATCGAGTCGGAGTCCGGTTACCGTCCGCCGCCCGGCAGTAGGGCAAGCAAGGGCTGTGGCGGTGGAATCAGCTTCCTCAGCCTGCTGCTCTGCTAGCTGAGCCCACACGGCGGGGGCACGTAGGCGCCCCCGCCCCGTTCGTCGAACCGTACGACCCCGGGAGCAGCCGGTGGACCGACGCGCGGCGGACCGTCTGCTGCTGGCGACGGTCCGGCGGGGCGGTGCCTGGGGCGGGGTCCAGGCCGTCACGGCCCTCCTGCTGGCAGGCGTCTACGTCGCCCTGCCCGCGGTGACGGGCCGCACCGTCGACGCCGTGCTCGGTCGCGGCGACACGGCACTGTGGCTGACCCTGTCCGCCGTCACCGTCGCCCTGCTGGTGGTGTGCGACGCCGTGGACGACTACGCCGGAGCCGTGGCCAACGCCCACTCCACGGCGTGGCTGCGGCACACCCTGCTCGGCCGGGTCCTCGACCTGGGCGCCCCCGCCACCCGCCGCTACACCCCGGGCGACCTGGTGGCCCGTCTGGTGGGCAACACCGCGCGGGCCGGCAGCGCCCCGTCGGGACTGGTGTGGGCGGTCACCGAACTGGTGCCCCCGGTCGGGGCCGTGGTCGCCCTGGCCCTCATCGACCCCTGGCTGTGCCTCACCTTCGTGGCCGGGCTGCCGCTGATCGTGCTCATGGTCCGCGCCTTCGTCCGCGACGTGTCCGACCTCAACGACCGCTACTTCGCCGTGCAGGGCGGCATCGCCTCCCGGCTCGTGGACGCCCTCACCGGGATCCGTACCATCACGGCGGCCGGGACCGTGGCCCAGGAGGCCGAGCGCGTGCTGCGGCCGCTGCCCGAACTGCACCGCCACGGCCTGGGCATGTGGCGCGCGTACGCCAGGGTCTCCGCGCGGGACGCGGCGATCGTCCCCCTGCTGGAGGTGGCGGTGCTCGCGGTGGCCGGCTGGGAACTCGCCCGGGGGCGCATCACACCGGGGCAGATGCTCGCCGCCGGCGGGTACGTGCTCCTTGCCACCGGCGTGAGTTCGCTGGTGGCGTCGGTGCACCGGCTGGCGTTCGCCCGCGCCACCGCGGGACGGGTCGCCGAGGTGCTGGACGAACCGACGGCGGCGTACGGCACCGCAACGCTGCCGTCCGGGGGCGGGCGGCTGGAGTTCCGCGGGGTCACGGTACGCACCGCCGAGGGCGGCTCCGCGCTGGACGGCATCGGCCTCGACCTGCCTTCGGGGGCGCTGACGGCGGTCGTCGGACGCTCCGGGGCGGGCAAGTCCCTGCTGGCCGCGCTGGCGGGGCGGCTGGCCGACCCGGAGGAGGGCGAGATACGGCTCGACGGGGTGCCGTTGCGTGACCTGGAGCGGGCGGAGCTGCGGCGGGCCGTCGCGTACGGCTTCGAACGCCCGGTGCTGCTGGGCGACACCTTCGCCGAGGCGATCGGCTTCGGGCCGCGCACGCCGGAAGACGGGGAGGTGCGCGCGGCGGCCACCGCGGCACGCGCCGACGGGTTCCTGCGGACCATGCCCGAGGGGTACGGCACCCGGCTCGCCGCCGCCCCGCTGTCCGGTGGCGAGATCCAACGCGTGGGGCTGGCCCGCGCGTTCGCCCAGTCCGCCCCGTACGGCCGCCTCCTGGTCCTGGACGACGTGACGGCCAGCCTCGACACCGTCACCGAGCACCACATCCGCCAGGCCCTCACCGGCACCGGCCCGCTCGCCCACCGCACCCGGCTGGTCGTCACCCACCGAGCCTCCACGGCCTCCCGCGCGGACGTCGTCGTCTGGCTGGACGCGGGGCGGGTGCGGGGGGTGGGGACGCATCGGGAGCTGTGGGCTCAGGAGGGGTATCGGGCGGTGTTCCGGCCGGAGCCCGGCGTCGACGGGCGGACGCGGCCGGTCCCTGATCCGCACACGGACGTACCGTCGAAACGGGCCCGGGGGCCGGCACCGCAGCGCGACGGAGGCATGCCGTGAGCCCCGGGCCGGGGCTCCTGCTGCGCTCCACGCTGCGCACGCGGCGCCGGGAGTTCGTACGGCTCTCCGGCTGGTCCCTGGTCGAGGCGGTCCCCGCGCTGCTGTCCGGCTGGCTGGTCGCCCGCGCCGTCGACGACGGGTTCCTCGCCGACCGCACCGCCGAGGGCTTCGGCTGGCTCGGCCTGCTGGCCTGCGCCGTTCTCGTCGGCGCCTGGGGCACCCGGCAGGCCACGCTCCGGCTCGCCGGGGTCGTCGAGCCGTTCCGCGACGACCTGGTAGCCCTCGCCACCACCGGCACACTGCGCCGCTCCGCGCGCCTCGGGCAGACCGTCGACACGGCGGGCGTGGCACGCCTGACCGAGCAGGTGGAGATCGCCCGCGAGTCGTACGGGGCGGTCGTGATGTTCGTGCAGAGCTTCGCGGTCACGGCGGTCAGCGTGCTGCTCGGGCTGGCCGCACTGGATCCGGCCTTCCTGCTGTTCGTCGTACCGCCCCTGGTCGCAGGACTCGTGCTCTTCCTGCTGGCCCTGCGGGCGATGGCGGCCCGGCAGCGGGCCGTGGTCCTCGCCGACGAGGCCATCGCCGAGCAGGTGAGCCGGGTGGCCGGCGGGCTGCGGGACGTGACGGCCTGCGGTGCCGAGGACCTCGTGCGGCGTCGGGTCGGCGCCCGCATCGACGAGGCGGCGCGCGCGGCCCGCGCCCTGGCCCGGCTGACCGCCTTGCGCACGGCCGCACTCGGCGTCGGCGGCTGGCTGCCCCTCGTGCTCATCCTGGCCGGGGCGCCCTGGCTGGTACGGGGCGGGCTGAGCGCCGGCGCGATCCTGGGCGCCCTGACCTACGTGGCCCAGAGCCTGCAGCCGGCCCTGCGAGGCTTCGTGCAGGGACTCGGCGGCAGCGGGCTGTGGTTGCTGGTCACGGTCGGCCGGATCCTGCAGGCGGCAGGTGGGGAGGCGGCGGGGGCGGCCGGACCGGCAGGAGGAACGGCAGCGGGAACGGGGGCGGGGCAGAAGGCCGGACGGGCAGGAGGAACGGCAGCGGGAACGGGGGCGGGGCAGAAGGCCGGACGGGCAGGAGGAACGGCAGCGGGAACGGGGGCGGGGCAGAAGGCCGGACGGGCAGGGGGATCGGGAGCGGCGCGGGCGGCCGGAGAGGCCGGACGGGCCGGCGGATCGGGAGCGGCGCGGGCGGCCGGAGAGGCCGGACGGGCCGGCGGATCGGGAGCGGCGCGGGCGGTCGGAGAGGCCGGACGGGCCGGCGGATCGGGAGCGGCGCGGGCGGCCGGAGAGGCCGGGAGCCCTGGGGCGGCAGTGACGGTCCAAGACGCCGGGAGCCCTGGGACGGAGGCAGCCGGAGGGGCCGGGAGCCCCGGGGCGGCGGCGGAAGCGTCCGGAGGCGACGGACGAACCACGGCGGCGGAAGCACCCGGGGAGGAAATGGGCCGCGGGGCGGCGGAGGCGGTCGGCGGAGTCGACGCGCCGCACGTGGTGGGGGCGCCCGGGAGGGCGGGTGGCGCGTCCCGAGGGGCGGCGGAGGCGGTCGGCGGAGTCGACGCGCCGCACGTGGCGGAGGCGCCCGGGAGGGCGGGGGGCGCGTCCCGAGGGGCGGGGCCTCGTGCGGCGGACGCGTCCCGGGCAGCGGCGGTGGGCGGCACATATCCCTCGGACGGCAGCGTCGAGCTGCGCGGTGTCACCTTCGCCTACGCCCCCTCCGCCGATCCGGTCGTCGACGACCTCGACCTCGCCCTCCCCACCGGCACGCACCTGGCGGTCGTCGGCCCGAGTGGCGCGGGCAAGTCCACACTCGCCGCGCTCATCGCGGGCGTGCTCGAACCGCGGGCCGGCCAGGTTCTCCTGGGCGGTGTCCCGGCCCGGTCCCTGGACACCGGCCGGCTGGCCCGCTCACGCGTGCTGATCCCGCAGGAGGCGTACGTCTTCGCCGGGACCCTGCACGAGAACCTCGCCTACCTCCACCCGACGGCCACGCGGGCCGACCTGGACACGGCGGTCGATGCCATCGGTGCCGCGGAGCTCGTGGCACGCCTCGGCGGCTACGAGGCATCTCTCAACCCCGCCCTGCTCTCCGCCGGTGAACGTCAGCTGATCGCCCTCGTCCGCGCCCTGCTGCCGCCCGCCCCGCTGGTGCTGCTGGACGAGGCCACCTGCCATCTCGACCCGGCAGCCGAGGCACTCGCCGAACGTGCGTTCGCCATCCGTCCCGCCACGCTGATCGTGTGCGCGCACCGCATCAGCTCCGCCCTGCGCGCCGACCTCGTCCTCGTCATGGACGGCCCCCGCTGCCGCCTGGGCACCCACGACCGGTTGCTGGCCGACTGCGCCCTCTACCGTGACCTGATCGGCCACTGGGACCGGGCGGCCCAGGCCGCTCCGGACGCCGCCGCGGGGTTCCGGGTCCTCGGCTGAGCCGCGGGCCTTCACGGCGCACGCGCACGAGAACCTGTGCCATCGCCCGGCGACCACCCGCCCCACATCAGGAGGACCGGGCGCTACAGCCAGCCCGACTCCCTGGCGATGCGGATCGCGTCGATGCGGTTGCGGGCCCCGGTCTTCCTGGAGACGGCGTTGAGATGGTTGCGCACCGTCCCCACGCACAGCGACAGCCGGTCGGCGATCTCACTCGTCGGCGTGCCGTCCGCCGCCAGCCGCAGCACCTCCAGTTCCCTGCCGGTCAGCGGGTTCTCCGTCGAGGAGAGCGCCAGCAGGGCGAGCCCGGGGTCGATGAACCGCTGGCCCGACGCCACCTGGCGGATCCCTTGGGGCAACAGGTCGCAGGGGCTGTTCCTGCCGATGAGGCCCGCGACCCGACGGGCCAGCGCCCGCCGCAGGTAGTCGGGGGTGGCCGAGCCGACGACCAGCATGGTCCGGCACTCCGGCAACCGCGCGGCGAGCTCCAGGGAGGTGCACAGCGCGTCGTCGTCGGCGCCGTCGACGTCGATGACGACCACGTCGGGCCGGTACGACAGAGCCTGCGACACCGTGTGGCGGTGCTCCGCTGACCCCGGGACGACTTCGATGTCCTTCTCCCGGGTCAGCAGGGCCGCGAGTGCCCCGCGCACCAGGTCTGCCTCCTCGACGAGAAGAACACGGATCAACATCGCTCCTGCCCGGCCGGCCAGCGGCCTCCAGACCTCATACGCCCCCGGCTGCTCCGACGACGCCTTCCCGAAGTATCTGCACCCGTATACCCGTATACCCATATACCCGTATGACCGGTTTGCCCCACTCGCTCGCCGCCCTGCCCCCGGGAAGGCCGACGAAAAACAGCGATGCGGGCCGAGGAGAACCTCGACCCGCTTACTGGGATGATCTGTATCTGTGTCCGAGGGGGGACTTGAACCCCCACGCCCGATAAAGGGCACTAGCACCTCAAGCTAGCGCGTCTGCCATTCCGCCACCCGGACTAGGTGTCTGCCGCCTGACCGGGGGCGTTCCCCGCGGCGACATGGACAACAATACCAAGGTTTCGGAGTGCCCTTCACCTGCATATCCGCCCCCCTGGGACGGACCGACGGGAGCCCGGGGCCGGGCCCCGGCGGGTCTGCACCTGGAGTAACCGAACGGTCACCCGGAGGTGGGGGGCGGCCTGCCTCCGCCAGTGAGGGGTGCGGGTGGCGCCTCCGGACCTGCGGGGCGCCACCAAGCGTCGTCACGGCATGAGGTGGTGGTCCGGGAGGTTCCGGGGCGAGGAGGCCGGCTTCGATCGCCCTCGACCCGCAACCGCTCGGCGAGGACACGGTCTGAGACGACGGCAGTTCCGTGACGCGGAAAACGCGTGGCCCGCACACGCACCGGACCGACGGCGGCGCCGTGTCCCAGCGCCGGTCCCGCGCGCATCTCGTGAGGAGGCCCTCCCCGCCTCGGGGGAGGGCCTCGTCACATCACGGGCAGGTCTGATCAGCACTTCTCCCGCAGCGAGTGCAGGTGCTCGCTCGAACGGCGTGCGAACGTGAAGGACTCGCTCGGGTTGTCGTGCTCCGCCTGCCAGTGGTGGGCGAACCGGTGTCCGCGCAACCTGGTCACGGCCGAGATGAACCGCTGGTAGTCGATGTCTCCGTCGCCCACGTCGACCATGCGGTAGCCGTAGGTGCCGGCCGGGTCGCTCACGCCGTCCTTGACGTGGAAGAGCGGGTAGCGGTGCGGCTGCTTCAGTACGTAGTCCAGGGGCTCGAAGGGGGCGGAGGAGCCGTCGGGCCGCTTGGAGAAGCGGAACTGGCCCGAGTACGCCCAGTAGATGTCCATCTCCAGGTAGACGAGGTCCGGGTCGGTCTCTCGGAGCAGGACGTCGTAGAGGCGGACCTTGGGGTTGTCGCTGGCGAAGGAGAACTCCTCGGAGTGGTTGTGCTGGTAGAACTTCATGCCCCGCGCCTTCGCCGCCGCCCCGTAGGTGTTGAACTCCTCGGCGGCACGCTTCCAGGCGTCCACGGTGGAGCCGTAGCGGAACGGCCCGGACGCGGTCCCTATGTGCTTCAGGCCCAGGGCCTCGGCGTCGTCGAGGACCTTGGTGAGGTTCTGCGCGAAGGTGTAGGCGCCCGGGTCGTCGGAGTAGTAGCCGACGTGGCTGCCGATCGGGTTCAGCCCGTGATCGCGTGCCAGGCGCCTGAGCCGGGCGAGGGTGATCGGGCCGGCCGATCCCTGCGTGTAGCCGGCGAATTCGACCTCGTCGTAGCCGTACTTCTCCAGTTCGGCGAAGACGGCGGCGAAGCCGAGCGTGGAGACCTTGTCGCGCAGGCTGTACAGCTGGATTCCGAGGCGGCCGGGCGGAAGGACGGGGCGGCCCCGGCCGACGCCACGGGAGGCGGTGTCGGCCGCGGGGGCGGCGGTCGCGGGGGCGGCGGTCGCGGGGGCGGCGGTCGCGGGGGCCGTGGCCGCGCCCACCAGCGCGGCGGCCGTGGCGCCCGCGGCCACGCCGAGCATGCCTCGTCTGCTGAGGCGGTGGGCGAGTTCGGGGTCGGGCTGGGAAAAGCGGCTCATGCCTGGAACTCCTTGGGATGGGGGGCCGTTGTCAGTGGTGGGTGCTCTACTGGTGACCAGTCGGAGGAGACGGGTCGACAGGGCCGGGCGGCAAAGGTGTACCGGTCGTGACCGGTCAGCCGAGACCGGCGAGTTGGAGCAGCAGTGACTTCACATCGGTGGCCGCGACGCGGTCGCCGACAGCGCGGGGGGTGGAGCAGATGAGGAGCGGACCGTCGTCGTCGCTCGCAGGGAGGCGGCCGTGGCTGCCGCGAATAGGTGACGGGTCCAGGGGCACGACCGCCATGCGGTAACGCATGCCGAGTTTCTTGCGCGCCAGCGCGGTCGCGGCCTTGACCTTGACGTAGGGGTCGAGGGGATCCATGAAGAGCTCGACCGGGTCGTAGCCGGGTTTGCGGTGGATCTCGACGAGTCGCGCGAAGTCGGGCGCGCGGGCGTCGTCGAGCCAGTAGTAGTACGTGAACCAGGCGTCCGGCTCCGCGACGGCGATCAGCTCGCCGGAGCGCGGGTGGTCGAGATGGTGGGCCTTCTTGCCTTCGTCGTCGAGGAGTTGATCGATTCCGGGCAGTCCGTCCAGGGCCGCTCGGGCCGCGTCGAGGTCTTCCGGTCGGCGTACGTAGACATGGGCGATCTGGTGGTCGGCGACGGCGAAGGCGCGTGACGCCATCGGGTCCAGATACTCCATGCCGTCCTGGGTGTGCACCTCCAGCAGGCCTGCCCGCCGCAGGGCCCGGTTGATGTCGACGGGCCGGTGGACGCGGGTGATGCCGTACTCGGACAGCGCGACGACGGTCCGGCCCTCGGTACGTGCGTCGTCCAGCAGCGGGGCCAGGGCGGCGTCCAGGTCGGTGGCCGCCTTCAGTGAGCGCGGGTCGTCGGGGCCGAAGCGCTGCAGGTCGTAGTCGAGATGAGGGAGGTAGCACAGGGTCAGGTCGGGATGCCGGGTGCGGTTGACGTGCCGGGTCGCGTCGATGATCCAGCGGCTGGACACGAGGTCCGCGCGGGGGCCCCAGAAGTGGAAGAGCGGGAAGGTCCCGAATTTCTCGGTGAGTTCGTCGTGCAGGGCGGGCGGGCGCGTGTAGCAGTCGGGTTCCTTGCGGCCGTCGGAGTAGTAGATCGGACGGGGGGTGACGGTGATGTCGGTGTCGGCGCCCATGGCGTACCACCAGCAGATGTTGGCGACGGTGTAGCCGGGGTGTGCGCGGCGGGCGGCGTCCCACAGTTTGTCGCCGGCGACCAGTCCGTTGTGCTGGCGCCACAGGAGTACGTCGCCGAGGTCACGGAAGTACCAGCCGTTGCCGACGATGCCGTGCTCCGACGGATGGGTGCCGGTCAGGAAGGTGGACTGGGCGGCGCAGGTGACGGCGGGCAGCACGGTGCCGAGCGGCGCGCGGGAGCCGGTCCGGGCGAGGGTCTTGAGGTGGGGCATGTGGTCGAGGAGACGGGGGGTGAGGCCGACGACGTCGAGGACCAGGAGCGGGGTGGGGCCGTCGCCGGGATCCCTCCGGTGGGTGCTCATGGCAGCTCCTTCAGGCCGAGGTCGGTCAACAGGTCGCGGGCGAGGGTGAGTTCGGCGGCGATGCCGTCGGCCAGCTGATGGCGGCCCCGGGGGCGCAGTTCGGGCGGCAGGGCCTGCCAGGTGTAGGTCTCCACCTCCAGGTGGGTGGTGAGCGGGTGCGGGCCGCCGACGAGCCGGGTCAGTGCGGCCTTGAGGACGGCGAGGGTGGAGGTGAGGGGTGCGGCGGGAGCCGCGTGGAGCGGGACGTGGAAGTGGGCGCGCCATGGGGAGCCGTCGGGCAGGGTGTCGGCCTTGAGCGCCTCACCGAGGTCGTCGGTGCCGTGCAGGCCGGCGGCGGAGCTCCCTCCCGCTCGGTCGGGGTCGAGCGTGGAGGAGGTCCGGGTCTGGTGCAGGAAGCGGGGTTCGTCGAAGGCCGCCAGTGCCTCGCGGACCTCGGGAAGGTGAGGCTGTTCGGCGTGCAGGGCGGCTGAGAGCTGGGACTTGACGACGGGGACCCGGGCTTCGGTGAGCGCGTCCAGGGCGGTGTGCGGGTCTTCGAAGGAGGTGGCGAGGTGGCAGGTGTCGACGCAGATGCCGATGCGGTCGTGGCCGATCGCGGTGAGTGGGGCGATGGCGTCGCCGGTGGTCTCGACGACGCACCCGGGTTCGGGTTCGAGGCCGACGCGGATGTCGCGTCCGGTCAACTCCTGCAGGGTGTCGAGGCGTTCGGCGAGGGTGCGCAGGGCGGTGCGGGCGGTGTCCGCGCGGCCGTCGTCACAGGCGGTGCGCCAGGCGAGGGGCAGGGTGGAGATGCTGCCCCGGGTGACGTCGTCGGGGAGGAGATGGGCGAGGACGCGGGCCAGGGCGGTCGTGTGGTCGAGGCGTTCGGGGTCGGCCCAGTCGGGCTTGTAGACGCGGTACTTGACCTCTTCGGCGCCGAACCCCTCATAGGGGAAGCCGTTGAGGGTGACGACCTCGAGGCCGCGCCGGTCGAGCTCGGTGCGCAGGCCGCGCAGAGCGGAAGGGTCGCAGACGAGGGCGTGCGCGGCGTCCTTGGCGAGCCACAGGCCGATGCCGAGGCGGTCGCGGCCGAGGCGCCTGCGGACGGGTTCGCAGTGGTCGCGGAGTTGGGCGAGGACACCGTCGAGGGTCTCGGCCGGGTGGACGTTGGTGCAGTAGGCGAGGTGGACGGTGGAGCCGTCGGGGTGGCGGAAGCGCATGGCTCACGCCCCCGGGGCGGGGTCGGGCGCAGGGTCGTCCCGCCGTCCGGTCGCGCCGGACGGTCTTCCGGGCCCGTCCGGAGGCGTCGCGGCGGGCTCCTCAGGGCTGCCACGCAGGATGGAGTTGCCCTCATGGGTCGCCCGGGGGTCCGTGACGTCGAGGGTGAGACGGCCGCTGAGGCCGTAGAAGGCGACGGGGTTGCGCCACAGCACCTGGTCGACGTCGTCCTCACCGAAGCCCTCGGCCAGCATCAGGTCGGCGACCTTGCGGATCTTCAGGGGGTCGCTCCTGCCCCAGTCGGCGGCGGAGTTGACGAGCACCTGCTCGGTCCCATAGGCGCGCAGGATCGCCACCATCCGCTCCTCGTCCATCTTGGTGTCGGGATAGACGGAGAAGCCCAGCCAGCAACCGCTGTCCTTGGCCTCCTTGACCGTCGTCTCGTTGAGATGGTCGACGAGGACGTGGTCCGGGGGCAGCGCGGACTCCCGGACGACATCGAGGGTGCGGCGCAGTCCGGCCGGCTTGTCGCGGTGCGGGGTGTGGACCAACGCGGGCAGCTCGTGATCGGCCGCGAGCTGGAGCTGGGCGGCGAGGGCGGCGTCCTCGGCGGGGGTCATCGAGTCGTAGCCGATCTCGCCGACGGCGACCACCCGGTCCTTGATGAGATAGCGCGGCAGTTCGTCGAGGACGGGGACACAGCGGGGGTCGTTCGCCTCCTTGGGGTTGAGGGCGAGCGTGCAGTGGTGGGCGATGCCGTACTGGGCGGCGCGGAAGGGCTCCCAGCCGAGCAGGGAGTCGAAGTAGTCGAGGAAGGAGGCGGGAGAGGTGCGGGGCTGGCCGAGCCAGAAGGAGGGCTCGACGAGGGCGCGGACGCCGGCGGCGTACATGGCCTCGTAGTCGTCGGTGGTGCGCGACGTCATGTGGATGTGGGGGTCGAAGAGGCGCATCAGGACTCCTTGCCGTCGGTTCCGCGGCTGCCGCACGGGGCGGCGGGCGCGGGTGGGGTGGCCGCGGGGTCGGTGAGGGCCAGGACACGGTGCAGGTCTTCGGGTACGGGTCGGCCTGCGGCGGTGCGTTCGGCGGCGTAGTCGGCGAGCATCCGGGCGAGTTCCGCGTCGTGGTGGGCGCGGCGGCCCAGGTCGCTCACGGTCTCTACGGGCACCCCCGTGAACAGGCACTTCAGTACGGCGTGCCGCCACTGGTGGGCGTCGAGGTGCCGGGCGGCATAAGGGCCGACGGCAGCGGTGAGGAGCCGGGTGTCGTTGGTACGCAGGGCGTCCTCGACGAGCGGCAGTGCTTGCGGGCCGGGCACGAGGTGCGGCAGGGCGTGCAGGACGGCGCGGCGTTCGTCGGCGGTGCCCTGGGCGTAGACCCGGGCGAGGGCGTCCGGGTCGGGCCGGGCCGCGTGCAGGATGAGGACACGGGCGGCGTCGGCGTGGTCCGGGCCGCAGCGGCGGCCGGCTTCCGCGATGCGCAGCTCCCAGACGGAGATGGGTCCGTGCGTGCCGGGGTGCGTGGCGGCCTCGTCGAGGGCCCTGTCGAGCCAGCCGCGGGCTGAGGCGCCGAGGCGCGCGGTGAGGTGGCCGCGCAGTTCGGCGAGCGAGGTGTGGGCGGATGGGGTGCGGGAGGAGACAGGGAAGGTGGTGGTGGGCTGGGCGTTCGGCGCGCCCTCGGTATCGGCCGGGCCGCCGTCGGGACGCGGGAGGGCCGTCGTGGCCGGGTCACGACGTGCCTCGGGGTCGGCCTCGCCACCGGCTCCCGGGCCGGCCTCCCCGTCCTGCTGGAGGGAGAGGCTCGCGTGTCCCGGGGTGACCGCGCCCGGGGTGGCCGGGTTGGTGCGGGGTTGCGTCATGAGGTGCTCCCTTCAGGGGTGGCGGAGGGATCGCCGGGGGGCGGGGCGAGTACGGGTGATCGGGTAGCCGTGGCTTCGGCGTCGCGGAGGAACGGGAGGGAGAGCTCGGCGAAGTGAGGGCCCGCGTGGGAGTGGCGGGGCAGTTCGACGACGGTCAGTCCCTGATAGCCCGTGGCGGCGAGGGCGGCGAGCACGGGCGGGAAGTCGATCTCGCCTTCGCCGAAGGGCAGGTGTTCATGGACGTCGCGGCGCATGTCCTCGATCTGGACGTGACGCAGCCAGGGTGCGACGGCGCGTACGCAGTCGGCCGGAGGGAGGGGTTCGAGGCACTGGCAGTGGCCGATGTCGAGAGTCAGGCCGAGGTGTTCCGGGTCGCCGAGCGCTCGGCGGAGCCGGTGGAAGTCGGCGATGGTGGCGAGGAGGTGGCCCGGTTCGGGTTCGACGGCGAGGGGGACGCCCGCGGTGCCGGCAGCCTCCAGGACCGGGGAGAGGGCGCCGGCCAGGTGGTCCCACGCCGTCTCGGGAGGTGTTGCGGGAGGAGTGGTCCCGCTGAAGCAGTGGACGGCGTGGGCGCCGAGGTCGGCGGCGACGCGGACGGCGCGGATCAGCAGGTCGACGCGGCGGGCACGGTCGTCCGGGTCGGGGTCCAGCAGGGAGGGGCCGTGTTTGCGGCGAGGGTCGAGCACATAGCGGGCGCCGGTCTCCACGGTGACGTCCAGGCCGAGGGCGTCCAGCCGTCCCGCGAGGTGACGGGTGCGGGTGGCGAGGTCCGCGGCGAGGGGATCGAGGTGCATGTGGTCGAGGGTCAGGCCGACGCCGTCGTAGCCGAGGTCGGCGAGCAGGGCGAGGGCGTCGTCGAGGCGGAGGTCGGCGAGGCCGTTGGTGCCGTAGCCGAAGCGGAGCGGGGTGACGGCGGGCGTCCCGGGGCCGGGAGGAGCGTGCCGGGGTCCGGTGCGGTGAAGGCCGCCGTCGGCTCTCGGGGTGTCGGGCGGGTTGGCCGGGGTGGTCGTCGGGTGGTTCATGTGACGCTCACCGTCCTTGCGAACCGTCTGCCGAGTGGGGCGAGACCGGCGACGAGCAGGGCGGTGAGGGCGGCTCCGGACCGGGCGGTCAGCGCGGCCTGCAGCGGGATCGTGGCGCGGATACCGCCGCCGACGGCTCGCTGGGTCAAAGGAGGTGACGGGTTGAGAGTGGCGTGGAGATAGGGGCGTGCGGCGGTGACGCCGTAGGCCGCCGCGAGGACCCTGGCCAGGGCGTCGGCAGGGGTGCGGCCGGTGGGGCCGCAGTCATGCCGGTGGCGGTGAGCGGGCGTGAGGGCGGCGTCCCTCGGGCCGACCGGGTTGAGGCCGTCCGGCCTGCGGTGAGCGGCCGCTGACGCGGCACCGTCGCCCCGGTCGTCCGGCAGACCGCGGGCGGCTGTTCCGCGAGCGCCCGCCGACGGTCGCGGGGGGCGTCGTGTCAGCAGTCCGCTCAGGAGGGCCGTCGTGGTCAGGGCCGCGAGGGGCGCCAGGGAGGAGCCGCCCTGCGTCTCCTGTCGGGACACCGTCGTGACGGCGAGGGCGTGCGTGCCGAGCAGCGCCGCGGACGGGAGGGCCTCGCGGGTGTGGCCGCTCGTGGCGGCGGCGCCGAGGAGGAGGTCCAGGGCACGGGCGGCCGCCATGGCCGCGGGGCCGGCGGGCGTGTGCTTGAGGGCGAGATCGTAGGCCCAGACCGTCGCCGCGAGCGGCACGGCGACGGCGAGCGCGGGGCGGCCGGCGCGGGCTGCGAGGGCCAGACCGGCACCGGTCAGCCCACAGGCGGCCGTGAAGGCGGAGACGGGGTGGACGCGCCCGGACGGGAGGGGGCGTTGCGGGCGCTCCATGGCGTCCTCCGTGCGGTCCGCCCAGTCGTTGAGGGCCATGCCGGCCTCGTACAGGCAGAGGGAGGAACCGATGGCGAGGAGAGTACGGCGGTCGGGACGCCCGGCGGTCGCGGCGGCGCCCGCGAGGGCGTCACCCGGGACCGTGAACACGGCGGGCAGCCGCAGCAGTTCGGCCCAGGCGCGCGCCCGCCGACGGCTCCCTGCCCCCGGGCCCTCCGGCCTCACCGCTGCTCCTCGGCAGGGCGCGCACCGTCACGCGCCCCCACCCCGCCCTCGCCGGCACACCCGCCGCCAACCTCGGCAGAACGCACACCGTCACGCGCCCCCGCCCCGCCCTCGTCGGCGCACCCGCCGCCAACCTCGGCAGAACGCACACCGTCACGCGCCCCCGCCCCGCCCTCGCCGGCGCACCCGCCGCCAACCTCGGCAGAACGCACACCGTCACGCGCCCCCGCCCCGCCCTCGCCGGCGCACCCGCCGCCGGGTCCCGCTGCGCCTTGCGGTGGCTCGGCTCCGACTCCCCGCAGCCGTTGCGCGAACCGCCCCAGGGCCGCGTACTGCTCCCCCAGCGCCGCGGGTCCCTCCCCCGCGGGGTCCTTGAAGTAGAAGCCGAGTTCGCCGAGCGGGCCGGACAGGCCCGTCTCGTGGGCCCGTGCGGTCAAGCGCGCCAGGTCGAGGACGAGAGGGGCGGCGAGGGAGGAGTCGCATCCCTGCCAGATGGTCTGGAGGATCATGCGGGTGCCGAGGAAGCCGTCGAAGGCCACGTGGTCCCACGCGGTCTTCCAGTCGCCAAGCACGGGGACGTCGTCGATGTGGACCTCGCCCTCCGGCGGTGTGACGAGGGTGTCGGCCAGCACCCGGTCCTTGCCGGCGTTCTTCGCCGCCGCGGCGGCCGGGTCGGCGAGGGCGGCGCCGTCGCCGCCGCCGAGGAGGTTGGTGCCGGACCAGGCGCGGACCGCCAGGGCCCGTTGCGTGAACATCGGGCCCAGCACGGACCGCAGCAAGGTCTGGCCCGTCTTGCCGTCGCGGCCCGCGTACGGCAGGCCGGCCGATGACCGCAGGGACGCCAGCGCCGGGTGGTCCAGCCCTGTCGAGGGAGTGAAGTTCACGTACGGGCAGCCCGCGCGCAGGGCGGCCGCCGCGTACAGCGAACTCGGGGGCAGGGCGGCGCCGGTGGGCGAGGGCTCGGTGGAGGCGACGTTCACCACGACCGCCCTGCTGAGCCCGCACCGCCGTACGAAGTCCTGGATGTCGGAGGCGAAGGCGGCGATCAGGGCGGACTCCTCGCGGGTGTCACCGGGGAGCGGGCCGCCGGGCCTTATCTCGCTGTCCGCGGCGGACAGTTCGGCCCGGACGGCCGTGGGCAGGCCCTGGGGCAGGACGCCTCCGGCCGCCAGGGCCTCCGCGCGTTTGGGCAGGGGGCAGCCGACCGTGTCGTGGCCGCCGAAGACGAGGGACGACAGCGGGGGCAGCCCGCTGTCCGCGAACATCGGCGCCTCGGTGACCAGGCCCGTCGGTGGGTGCAGGCCCGCGGTGACGGCGGCGCACCCGGCGACGACGGTCGTGGCGACGGAGCCGCGGGCCCCGATCAGCCAGACCCCTACGCGTGCGGCGGACGGCGAAACGGACGCGGACATGGCAGCCTCCTTGTCGGGCGTCGTACGGGAACCCCGGTGTGCCGGGCCTTGCGGGGCCCGGTGGGGTGAAGGCGACGGGCGGGAGTCCGGCGTCCCCCGCCCGCCACCGCTCAGTCGCCCTGCGAAGCCTCCGGTCCGGGGGCGGACCCGTCGGACCTGGCGGACCCGGCGTACGCGCCGGACCCGGTGGACTTCGTGGGCAGTTCCTTGATCCGGACGTCACGGAAGGACACCTCGTCGCCGGCTCCGTGGTTCTGGAGGCCGATGTGTCCGTCGGTGAGGCTCCGGGCCGGGTCGGTGTTGGTGAAGTCGTTGATCTTCACGCCGTTGAGATGGACGCGGAGGCGTTCGCCCTCCACGCGGATCTCGTACGTGTTCCACTCCCCCGGCGGGTTCAGCGCGCGGTCGCGCTTGGCGAGATCGGCGGACTTGAAGCCGTACACCGCTCCGGTGGTGCGGTCGGCGGCGTCGGTCGCGTCGATCTGGATCTCGTACCCGTTGTCGACGGCCGACCACGGATCGTCCGAGGGCGGGAAGCCCACGAACACACCGGAGTTGTCGTCGCCGGCCATCCTCCAGTCCAGCTTCAGGGAGTACGCCCCGAAGCTCGAAGCGGCGTACCAGAGCATCCCCATGCCGCCGGTCGACGTGAGGGTGCCGTCGCCGGCCAGGGCGAAGGAGCCCGGGCCCGCCTGACGCCAGTCCTGCAGCGAGGCGGCGGTGCCGTCGAAGAGCGGCCGGTAGCCGTTCTCGGGGCGGCAGTCGGCCTGGGCGTCGCCGATGGCCCAGCGGATTCCGCCGAGCAGGTGTTCACGGAACTTCGGCTCGGCGTAGGACTCCTTGGTGTGGCCGCCCCCGGTGTAGAAGGCGCGGCCGCCCTCGTAGTTCTGGCACCAGGCGATGGGATGGTCACCGTTCATGGTGCCGCCGGTGTAAGAGGACTCGTCGAGGGACGCGAGGACATGGGCCCTGTCCCGTGGGTTGGAGCGGTAGTTGTACCACTCGTCCGTGCGGTTCCAGGTCCGCGTCAGACCCGAGGTCGCCGGGTGGGCGTGGTCCTCGACGCGTACCGTGGCCGGCTGGATCGCCGGGTGCGACTGGAAGTAGGCGCCGGCGAGGCCGCCGTAGAACGCCCAGACGTACTCGGTGTCGGCGGCGGCGTGGATGCCGACGTAGGCGCCGCCGCGCCGGATGTAGCCCTCGAAGGCCCGCTGCTGGGCGGGGTCCAGAACGTCTCCGGTGGTGGACAGGAAGACGACGGCGGCGTAGCGGCGCAGGTTGGCGCCGGTGAAGGCCGCGGCGTCCTCCGTCGCGTCGACCGTGAAACCGCCGGTCTCGCCGAGCTGTTTCACCGCGGCGACGCCGTCGGGGATCGAGTCGTGGCGGAAGCCGGCCGTCTTGGAGAAGACCAGCACCCGTTCGGCCTGGTCGGCGGCCCGGGTGTCCTGCGAGTCCTGGGACGCGGCCGGTCCCGAGACGCAGCCGAGGAGCACGGCGGCTCCCATGACCGCCGTGGTGGTTCGTCCTGTGGGACGCATACGCATGCGCGGTTCCTCCTCTCAACCGGTCGTGAAGGTGAAGTCGTCCACGTCGAACAGCGCGCCCGTGCCGCTCCCCTTGAACACGAGGTGGAGCGTGGTCGTGCCCCCGGGTGCGCGGGACAGGTCGGCGCTGACGTCCTGGAAGGTTTCCCAGCCGCCGGTCACCGGCACCGTCGCCTTGCCGAGCAGGGTGCCCGTCGAGGACCCGGCACGGACCTCCAGCGTGCCGCCCGCGCCGCCGGAGGAGATACGCGCGGTGATCTTCTTCGCGTTGCTCAGGTGGTACGGCGTGAAGGAGATCCAGTCCCCGTTGTGGACGTTGCCGACGGTCCTGCCGCCGTGTGCGGTGGCCTTGGTGATGACCGAGACGCCGGAGCCGTTGCCGAAGTGCTCGGCCTGACGGTGCTTGGGCTGGGTGACGCTCTGGTCGTGTGTGGTGAGCGGGGCCTGGCCGCCGCCTCCGCCGTCGGTGTACTCGGCGTCCATGACGCCGAAGATGTTGGCGTCCTCGTCGTGGCCGCCGTCGGCGCTGGTCCGGATGGTGCCGGTGCAGCCGTTGGCCGAGGTCACGGGGTGACCGTGGCTGTCGTGGCCGAGGATGAAGGTGACCTTGACCTTCGCGCAGTCGATGGTCCCGTCCTCGGGATCGCTGACCCGCACCTTGAACGGGATCGCGTCACCGAAGCTGAACAGCTGGCCGTCGCGGGGGAGTTCCAGCGTCACCTTCGGCGCGGTGTTGCCGACCACGATCTGCACGCTCGCACTGCCGGTGCGGCCCGAGGGGTCCTTGGCGGTGAGGGTCGCGGTGTAGGTGCCGTTCTTCCTGTAGCGGTACGACGGGTTCGCCTGGGTCGACTTGCCGCCGTCGCCGAAGTCCCAGCTGTAGGTCAGCGTGTCGCCGTCCTGGTCGGTGCTGCCCTCGGAGGAGAACTGCACCCTCAGCGGCGCCTGGCCGGACGTCCTGCTCGCCGCGGCCTGCGCCACGGGAGAGTGACCGTCGGTGGCGTTCTCGATGCGGTAGAGGCCCGAGTTCTCGTCGCCGCCGAACCAGGCGGTGCCGTAGTCGAGGACGTACAGTGCCCCGTCCGGGCCGAAGGCCATGTCCATGATCTGGGTGCCGGTCCACGGTACGTCGTTGATCGACTGCACGGTGCCGCCGTCGTCGCTGACGATCCGCTTGATCCAGCGGCGGCCGAACTCACCGGCGAAGAAGTTGCCGTCGTAGGCCTCGGGGAACTTCACCGGCGAGTCGAGCGAGGCGTCGTAGCGGTAGACGGGGCCGCCCATCGGGGACTCGGAGCCGGTGCCGAACTCGGGCACGGAACCACCGTCGTACGGGATCCAGGCGGCCTGCGCCGGGGGGAGGTCGGTCAGGCCGGTGTTGTTCGGCGAGGTGTTCTTCGGGGCGGCACAGTCGAAGGCGGCACCCGACTGGCCGGTGGCGAAGTCGTGGTCGACGTAGGCGTCGTTGTCGCCCGTGCAGTACGGCCACCCGTAGTTGCCGGGGCCGGTGACGCGGGCGAACTCGACCTGGCCTGCCGGGCCGCGTGCCGGGTCGGCGGCGCCGGCGTCGGGACCGTAGTCGCCGACATAGAGGATCCCGGTCTTCTTGTCGACGCTGAAGCGGAACGGGTTGCGGAAGCCCATCGCGTAGATCTCGGGGCGCGTCTTGTCCGTGCCGGGTGCGAAGAGGTTGCCGTCGGGGATCGAGTACGAGCCGTCGGCGTTCACCTTGATGCGCAGGATCTTGCCGCGCAGGTCGTTGGTGTTGCCGGAGGAGCGCTGGGCGTCGAAGGCCGGGTTGCGGTTCGCGCGCTCGTCGATCGGGGTGAAGCCGTCCGACTGGAACGGATTGGTGTCGTCGCCCGTCGACAGGTACAGGTTGCCCGCCGCGTCGAAGTCGATGTCACCGCCGACATGGCAGCACAGGCCGCGGGAGGCGGGGATGTCGAGGATCTTCTTCTCGCTGGCGGCGTCCAGTGTTCCGTCGGTCTTCAGGACGAAACGGGAGAGGCGGTTGACGCCGTCGAAGGGGGCGAAGTCGGCCGCCGTCCCGGTCGCGGGGGCGTCGCCCGCGGGGGTGTCGAGCGGGGGTGCGTAGTAGAGGTAGATGAAGCGGTTCTCGGCGAATCCGGGGTCGACGCCGACGCCCTGCAGGCCCTCCTCGTCGTGCGTGTACACCGGGAGCTTGCCCGCGAGCCTGGTGTTGCCGGCCGCGTCGGTGAGGCGCAGTTCGCCGTCGCGGGAGGTGTGCAGGACCGAGCGGTCCGGCAGGACGGCGAGCGACATGGGCTCGCCGACCTCCGGCTCGCCCTTGGCGAGGGTGACCTGCTGGAAGTCCTCGGCAGCCGCGGCAGCGGCGGCGCTCTCGTCGGCGACGGCCGCGCCGGCCCGGGGGGCGGTGAAGGTGAGGGTGGCGCCCGCCAGCAAGGTGCCGCTGAGCAGCGCCACCGTCTTGCGGAAGGACAGCCGTCGTCTGTGGGTCTCGTTTCTGTCGGTGCTGGTGGTGCGGTCGTTCCCGTGCACGAGTGCCTCCAGAATGGGGCCGGTTGTACGGGCGGGTGCGTGCGCCGGGATGCGCCGTCATCCCGGACCGGTGAGAAGCGGGGTCAGTTGCCGAACGCCGCGTCGAAGGAGGCCGACGGCGGTTCGAAGTCGTAGGCCTTGAGGCGGGTCAGCGCCTCGGGGGCGCCCTGGAGCCGGTCCATGCCGGCGTCCTCCCACTCGACGGAGACCGGGCCCTGGTAGCCGATGGAGCGCAGCATCCGGAAGACGTCCTCCCAGGGGACGTCCCCGTGCCCGGCCGACACGAAGTCCCAGCCCCGACGCGGGTCGCCCCACGGCAGGTGGGAACCGAGGCGGCCGTTACGGCCGTCGAGGCGCTTGCGGGCCTCCTTGCAGTCGACGTGGTAGATCCGGTCGCGGAAGTCCCACAGGAAGCCGACCGGGTCGAGGTCCTGCCACACGAAGTGCGAGGGGTCGAAGTTCAGCCCGAAGGCAGGACGGTTGCCTACGGCCTCCAGGGCGCGCCGGGTCGTCCAGTAGTCGTAGGCGATCTCGCTCGGGTGGACCTCGTGTGCGAACCGCACGCCCTGCGCGTCGAAGACGTCCAGGATGGGGTTCCAGCGCTCGGCGAAGTCGTCGTAGCCGCGTTCGATCATCGACTCGGGTGCGGGCGGGAACATCGCGACCAGGTGCCAGATGGCGGAGCCGGTGAAGCCGATCACGGTGTCGACGCCGAAGGCGGCAGCGGCGCGTGCGGTGTCCTTCATACGGTTCGCGGCGCGCTGCCGCACCCCTTCCGGATCTCCGTCGCCCCACACCTCGCCCGGCAGGATGGCCCGGTGGCGCTCGTCGATGATGGCGTCGCAGACGGCCTGGCCGACCAGGTGGTTGGAGATGGCCCAGCACTTGAGGCCGTACTTGTCGAGGAGCTGGTGCCTCGACTCCACGTACGAGGGGTCACCGAGTGCCTTGTCGACCTCGAAGTGGTCGCCCCAGCAGGCGAGTTCGAGTCCGTCGTAGCCGAAGTCGCGGGCGAGCCGGCAGACCTCCTCCAGCGGCAGGTCGGCCCACTGACCGGTGAACAGCGTGAACGTGCGGGGCATGCGCGTCAGCCTCCTCAGACCGCTATCGGGGTGTACACGGAGTTCTTCTCGGCGCTCTCCTCCACCGCTGCAAGGACGCGCTGCACCTGGAGCCCGTCGACGAAGGAGGGTTCGGGCCGGCGGCCCTCCGCGATGGCGTGGACCAGGTCGCGGGCCTGGTGGACGAAGGTGTGCTCGTAGCCGAGGCCGTGGCCCGGGGGCCACCAGGCGTCCAGGTAGGGGTGGTCGGGTTCGGTGACGAGGATGCGGCGGAAGCCGGCCTCGGCGCCGGGCTGGGTGGCGTCGTGGAAGGACAGTTCGTTGAGGCGTTCCAGGTCGAAGGCGACCGAACCGCGCTCCCCGTTGAGCTCGATGCGCAGGGCGTTCTTACGGCCGGTGGCGTAGCGGGTGGCCTCGAAGGTGGCGAGGGCGCCGGAGGGGAAGCGGGCCGTGAACAGCGCGGCGTCGTCGACGGTGACCTGTCCGGTGCCGGCGGCCGAGACGGCGGACAGTCCGCTGGTGGCGCCGGTGGGCAGGGGGCGTTGCCGTACGAAGGTCTCCGTCAGCGCGGAGACGCCCGCCAGTCGCTCCCCCGTCAGGTGCTGCGCGAGGTCGATGATGTGCGCGCCCAGGTCGCCGAGGGAGCCGGAGCCGGCCTGCTCCTTGCGCAGCCGCCAGGTCAGCGGGAAGTCCGGGTCGACCAGCCAGTCCTGGAGGTACGTCACGCGCACGTGCCGCAGTGCGCCCAGGCGCCCCTCGGCGACCATCCGGCGGGCCAGGGCGGTGGCCGGGACCCGCCGGTAGTTGAAACCGACCATGGTCACCTGGCCCCGTGTGTATGCCTCCTCGGCCGCCCGCGCCATCGAGGTGGCCTCCTCGACGGTGTTGGCGAGGGGCTTCTCGCACAGGACGTGCTTGCCGGCGGCCAGGGCTGCCAGGGCGATCTCGGCGTGGCTGTCGCCGGGTGTGCAGATGTCGACGAGGTCGATGTCGTCCCGTTCGACGAGGGCACGCCAGTCGGTCTCGACGGACGCCCAGCCGTGCCGGTCGGCCGCCCCCTGTACGGCCGTCCGGTCCCGCCCGCAGATCACGGCCTGCACGGGGTTCAGCGGCAGGTCGAAGACGCGGCCCGCGGTGCGCCAGCCCTGGGAGTGGGCGGCACCCATGAAGGCGTAGCCCACCATCCCCACGCGCAGCGGTGGCCTGCCTGCCTCGGTCCCTTCTGGCTGCTGCGGCTGTCCCATACGGGTGTCCTCCTCGTCCTGGTCGGGGTGGCGCACGTGGGGGGTGCGGGCGGGATCACTTGAAGCCGGTGGACATGTACTGGTCGACGTTGGCCTTGTCGACGACCGCCGAGTAGAGCGTGATCGAAGCGGGGATCTCGAACTCCGCCAGGCCGCCGGCGCCCTTGCCTTGGCCGAGGGCGCGGGCCAGGTCGATCGCGGAGGCGGCCATGGTCGGCGGGTACAGAACGGTGGCCTTGAGGACGCCGTCGTCCTGCTTGATGGCCTGGAAGGCGGACAGGGCGCCCGCGCCGCCGACCATCAGGAAGTCCTCGCGTCCGGCCTGCTCGATGGCGCGCAGCGCGCCCACGCCCTGGTCGTCGTCGTGGTTCCACAGCGCGTCGAACTTCGACTGGGCCTGGAGCAGTTGGGCCATCTTGGCCTGTCCGGACTCGACGGTGAACTCGGCGGCCTGGCGCGCGACCTTCTTGATGTTGGGGTAGTTCTTCAGTGCGTCGTCGAAGCCCTGGGTGCGTTGCTTGGTCAGCTCCAGGTTGTCCAGTCCGGCCAGTTCGATGACCTTGGCGTCGGACTTCCCCTTGAGCTTCTCGCCGATGTAGTGCCCGGCGTTCAGGCCCATCCCGTAGTTGTCTCCGCCGATCCAGCAGCGGTACGCCTGCGGGGTGTTGAAGATCCGGTCCAGGTTGATGACCGGTATGCCCGCGCGCATCGCCTTCAGGCCGACCTGGGTGAGCGCCTTGCCGTCGGCGGGCAGCACCACGAGCACGTCGACCTTCTTGTTGATCAGCGTCTCGATCTGGCCGATCTGCGCGGCGGTGTCGTTGGACCCCTCGGTGATCTCCAGCGTGACGTCGGAGTACTTCTTCGCCCGGCTCTTGGCGTTGTCGTTGATGGCGTTGAGCCAGCCGTGGTCGGCCTGCGGTCCGGCGAAGCCGATCGTGACCTGCTTGCCGGGCTTGTCGTCGGCGGCCGGCTGGTCGTTCGCGGCCGGTTCGTCCTTGGGCTCGTTGCTCGTGCAACCGGTGAGGAGGGCACCCGCGCCCATGGCGGCGGTCCCGAAGAGCAGCCCTCTGCGACTGGTGAGCTCTGACATGGCGGTGAACCCTTTCCTCAGGTCGTGCTCGCGGTACGGCGCTGGACCAGCACGGCGGCGACGATGATCGCGCCCTTGGCGATCTGCTGGACGTCGCTCTGCAGGTTGTTCAGGGCGAAGATGTTGGTGATCGTGGTGAAGATCAGGACGCCGAGCACGGAGCCGGTGATGGTGCCGCGACCTCCGCTGAGCAGCGTGCCGCCGATGATCGCGGCCGCGATGGCGTCGAGTTCGTAGAGGTTGCCGTTGGTGTTCTGGCCCGAGCCGGACAGGATGATCAGCAGGAAGGCGGCGATGCCGCAGCACAGTCCGGACAGCAGGTAGAGGTAGAGCCGCTGGCGGCGGACGTCGATACCGGCGAGCCGGGCCGCCTCCGCGTTGCCGCCGACGGCGACCGTGCGCCGCCCGAAGGTGGTGCGGTTCAGGACGAGCCAGCCGATGATCGTCACGACCGCGAACACCATGACGAGCGGCGGGATGCCCAGCACGTACGCGTCGCGCTCGCCGAGGTCCAGCACGGAGGGCACTGTGACGATCTGCGTCTTGCCGTCCGTGATCTGCAGCGCCAGTCCGCGCGCGGAGGCCAGCATGGCGAGCGTGGCGATGAACGGGACCATCGCGCCGTACGCGATGAGCATCCCGTTGACCAGGCCGCACCCCACACCGACGATCACCGCCGTGAAGAGGATGCCGACGAAGCCGTACTCCTGGGTCGCGACCGTCGTCGCCCAGACCGAGGCGAGGGCGACGATCGCGCCGACGGACAGGTCGATTCCGCCGGAGGTGATGACGAAGGTCATGCCGACGGTGACGACGCCGATCACGGACGCCTGGGTGAGGACGAGTTGGAGGTTGCGGGTGTCCAGGAACTCGGCCGGCTTGGTGATGCCGCCGATCAGGATCAGTACGGCGAGGACGCCGAGCAGGGAGAGGGTGCGCACGTCGGCGCGGGCCGTCAGGCCCCGCCAGGCGGGTGGCGCGCCGGCCGACGGCACCTTGCCGGTGCTGTCCCGGGGCGGGGAGGCGTGCTGCGTCATGACGCCGGGCTTCCTTCCATGACGAGGTCGAGTACGCGGTGTTCGTCGAGTTCACGGGCCGGTGCGGTGTGGACCACGCGGCCTTCGCGGAGGACCAGCACGCGGTCGGCGAGGCCCAGCACTTCGGGCACCTCGCTGGAGACCAGCAGCACGGCGAGACCTTCGTCGGCCAACCTGCGTACCACCGCGTACAGTTCGGCGCGGGCGCCGACGTCGACGCCGCGTGTGGGTTCGTCGAGCAGCAGGACGCGGCAACCGCGCAGCAGCCAGCGGGCCAGGACGGCCTTCTGCTGGTTGCCGCCGGAGAGGGTGCGCACGGGCACGGACGGGTTGTCCGGCCGCAGCGACAGCTCACGGGTGGCGGCCCGGGCGGCCCTCACTTCGGCGGCCCGGTCGATCCAGCCGCCGCGGGAGAAACGGGACATGGACGACACCGACACATTGCGGGTGACCGACTCCAGCATCAGCAGCGCCTGCGCCTTGCGCTCCTCGGGGGCGAGCCCGAGCCCGGCACGTACGGCGGCCCGCACGCTGCCGGGCCTGAGCGCCCGCCCCTCCACGAGGACCTGACCGGCGGTCGGCCTACGGGCACCGTAGATCGTCTCCAGGATCTCCGAGCGCCCCGACCCCACGAGTCCGGCGAGACCGACGATCTCGCCGGTCCGGACCATCAGGTCCAGGGGCGCGAACTCGCCGTCCCTGGTGAGTCCCCGCACCTCCAGCAGCGGCGTCCCGTCCCTGTGGCCGTCGGTCGGCCGCTCGGGGAAGACGTACTCGACGTTGCGCCCCGTCATCAGCGCCACGACCTCGCGCGTCGGCGTCGTCTTCGCGGGCAGCCCGCCCGCCACCGCCCGCCCGTCCTTCAGCACCGTCACCCGGTCGCCGATCCGGCGGATCTCCTCCAGCCGGTGGGAGATGTAGACGACGGCGACGCCCTCGGCGGTCAGGTCGCCGACGATGCGGAAGAGGTTGTCGACCTCGTCCGGGTCGAGGGCGGCGGACGGCTCGTCCATCACGATCAGCCGGACCTCGTGCGAGAGCGCCCGCGCCATGGACACGATCTGCTGCTGCGCGGCGGACAACTCGCCGACCAGGCGGGCCGGATCGATCTCCGGGTGCCCGAGTCGCTTGAGCAGCAGCGCCGTTGCCGCTCGCGCCGCCTTTCCCCGTACGACGAAACCGGCGGCCGTGGGTTCGTGGCCGAGGTGGACGTTCTCGGCGACCGAGAGGTGCTCCACCAGGTCGAGTTCCTGGTAGATGGTGGCGATGCCCAGGCGCATGGCGGCGATGGGCGAGCGGAGGGTGACCGCCTCGCCGCGCCAGTGGATCGTGCCGGTGTCGGGCTGGTGGGCGCCGGCCAGGACCTTGATGAGGGTGGACTTTCCGGCCCCGTTCTGGCCGAGCAGGCAGTGCACCTCACCGGCCTGGACGTCGAGGTCGACGCCGTCGAGGGCCCGGACTCCGGGGAACGACTTGGTGATGCCGGACATGCTGAGCAGCGGTGGTTCTGGTGCCATGAGGTCCCCTTGGCGGGCGTGCGGGCCGGTTTCAGGGCGGTCCCCTCGCGGGGCGGCTGTTTTCAGGCAGGGCAGGGCAGAGCAGGGGCGGTGCGGGTGAGCTGTACCGGGCGGTGCTTGGCCGCACCGGGTGGTACCGGGCCGTGCTGAGCCGTACTGAGGTGGTACCGGGCCGTACTGAGGTGGTACCGGGCTGTGCTGAGCCGTACTGAGGTGGTACGAGGCGTGCGAGCCGGACCGTGGTGGTACGAGGCGTGCGGCCGTACTGAGCTGGTACGAGACGTGCGAGCCGTACCGGTGTGCTGCCGAGCGATGCTTACGCGGGTGAGAACAAGTGGTCGCTGATGAGCCGGGCCGCGCCGATGACTCCGGCGGTGGGGCCCAACTCACCCAGCACGATGGGCAGGTTGCCGGTCGCCAGGGGCAGCGACTGGCGGTAGACCTGGGTGCGGATCGCGGCGAGCAGGGTATGGCCGAGGCCGGTCACCCCACCGCCGATCACCACCAGGCCGGGGTTGAAGAAGCTGACGAGACCGGCGATGACCTGTCCGACGCGGTTGCCGCCCTCGCGGATCAGGCCGAGCGCGGTGGCGTCGCCCGCGGCCGCAGCGGCGGCCACGTCGGACGCGGTCAGGGTGCCGTTCGCCTCCAGCCGCGCGGCGAGTTCCTCCGACCGCCCCTGCTGGGCCGCCTCCACGGCGTCCCGGGCGAGCGCCGCCCCGCTGAAGTGGGCCTCCAGGCAACCCCGGTTGCCACAGGCGCAGGGACGGCCGTCGGGCACGGCCTGGATGTGCCCGATGTCGCCCGCGCTGCCGGTGACACCGCGGTGGACGTCACCGCCGGCGACGATGCCGCAGCCGATGCCGGTACCGATCTTGACGCAGAGGAAGTCGCCCACGGAGCGTGCGACGCCCGCGTGCTGCTCCCCCATCGCCATGAGGTTCACGTCGTTGTCGACCATGACCGGGCAGCCGAGTTCCTGACTGAGCGCCTCCCGCACCGGGAAGCCGTCCCAGCCCGGCATGATCGGCGGGGCCACCGGGACGCCCTCGGGGAAGCGGACCGGACCCGGGACGCCGATACCGGCGCCGTCGTATCCCTCCGCGAGCCCCGAGGCCCTCAACTTCGCTGCCATGGAAAGGACTTGCTCGAAGACCGCGACCGGACCCTCGCGGACGTCCATGGGCTGGTTGAGATGACCGAGGATCTCCAGCTCAGCGTTGGTGACGGCGACGTCGACCGAGGTCGCGCCGATGTCGACGCCGAGGAAGCGCAGTCCGGGGTTGAGCCGGATGTTGTGGGAGCGGCGCCCGCCGCGCGAGGCGGCGAGTCCGTCGGCCACGACCAGGCCCGTCTCCAGCAGCCGGTCGACCTCCACGGCCAGTTTGGACCGCGAGAGGTCGATCTGGTCGCCCAGCTGGGCACGGGAGTTGGGCCCTCCGTCGCGCAGCAGCTTCAGCAGCCTGGCCTGGTGGGCGTTCGCGGGTCGCGCCGTCATGCGTCTCACGAGCCCCTCCCCGCCTCATTCGGCCTGTGCGCGCCGGGTTTCGGCCACGTGGTGGCCTGCTTTCGAGGGGAACGTAGCAGTGGCTGCCAGGAGGGGGAAGAAGTTGCGCAGAGATTGCCGTCAACTTTCTCCACTCACAGGACAAAGACATCCCGTGCCCTGGTGCTGCCGGCCCCGGCCCCGCAGGATGGGCACGACGCCGGGCCTGCCGCGGCCCGGAAAGGGGAGAGGTGGACGGGGTGTTTCTGGTGACGGGTGCCACGGGGAACGTGGGCGCCGAGCTCGTACGGGTTCTGGCGGAAGCGGGTCAACCGACGCGGGCGCTGAGCCGCTCCGGCCGGCCGGACGGGCTGCCCGCGGGGGTGACGGCCGTGGCGGGTGACCTCGACCGGCCCGAGACGGTTCGGGAAGCGCTCGACGGCGTACGGGCCATGTTCCTGATGCCCGGTTACGGCGGGCAGCGGCAGATCCTGGCGGACGCGCGAGCTGCGGGAGTCGAACGGATCGTGCTGCTGTCCGGGAAGTCGGCGGCTACCGGCGACGCGGGCAACGCGGTCGCGGGTTACCTGATCGACGCCGAGAACGCCGTGCGCGAGTCGGGGCTGCCGTGGACGTCGGTGCGCCCGACGAGCTTCATGTCGAACGCACTCCAACTCGCCGACCAGATCCGCAAGGGCGACGAGGTGCGGGTGCCGTTCCCCGATGTCCGCACGGCCGACATCGACCCGCACGACATCGCACAGGTGGCCCTGTGTGCCCTGCTGTCGGACGAGTACACGGGCCGGGCCCTTGAGGTGACCGGCCCCGAGGCGCTGTTGCCCGCCGACCGGGTCCGCGTCCTCGGCGAGGTCCTGCACCGCGACCTGCGCACCGTCGGCCTCGCCCCCGAGGAGGCACGCACCGAGCTGGAGGCCCGCATGCCCAAGCCGTACGTCGACGCCTTCTTCAGTTTCTTCGTCGACGGCACGCTGGACGAGTCGGCGGTGCTGCCGACGGTGCGGGAGGTGACGGGCCGGGAGCCGCGTACGTTCGAGCAGTGGGCTCGGGCGCACGCTGACGCGTTCCGGTGACGGCTGTGAGGCCACGACCACTGCCGTGCGAGCCGGGTCGGTCGTATAAGGGCGGTTTGATCGCTCCTGCGCGCGAAGGCGGTGAAAACGGGTCCGGTTGGCTACCCTTTCCCTGCCGACAGGAGTGCTTGGGGGGAGCGCGGATGGCTCAGGGAACCTCGCCGGACGAACCGACACCCACGCCGGGCCGCCACGACGGCGCAGCCGCGCGTCCGGGTCCCGGGCCCCTCGTCCCCGTGCCGGACCCCCCACCCCGGTCCGGCGGCTCACCGGACACCGCGCCCAGCTATGCGATGCGTGTGGCGAACGGTTCCTACGACTGGTACCGGAACGCCGCCATCAAGGCCCGCCGCTACTTCCGGCTGACGGAGACCCTGGTGCTGCTCGTGTCCGCCTCGATCCCGGTCTCGGCGGTCCTCTCGGCCCAGAACGCCGAGGTGCCCGCCGTCCTGGGCGGCATCGTCGTGGTGATCACCGGCCTGCGGTCCGTCTTCCACTGGCAGGACGACTACTTGCGGTTCAGTGAGGCCCGCGAGGCCGTCGAGGCGGAACGCCGCCTCTACTACACCGGGGCGGAGCCGTATGCCGATCTCGGGAGCCGGGACCGGGAGCTCGCCGCCAATGTCACTCGTATCGAGCAGCAGGAGATGGGCACCTGGGTGCAGCTCGCCAGCCCGCGCACGGACGCGACGGGGAACAACGGGCGGCCATGACCACGGCACGGCGGATTCCCACGTACTTCAGCCACAGTTACCGGCGCGAAGACCGGGACGTGAACGAGTTCTTCTGGTGCACCTTCGATGCGCACCGCTTCGGATTCACCGTCGACCCGCAGTCCGGCCCGCTGTCGACCTGCCATCTGGAGATGGTGATGCGGCGCAGCGCCTGCTTCGTCGCCGTGGTGACCCTGCGCCGAGGCCAGCACACCTACAAGTGCTCGCCGTTCATCGTCTACGAGTACGGTCTGGCCGTCCGGGCGGGCAAACCCCGCCTGGTTTTCGTCGAGAAGGGCGTTCCGGCGCACCTTTTCCCGGAGCCCACCGAGCGGCTCGTCTTCGACCGCGAGGAGCTGGGCACCTACGGCGGTTTCGAGGCGCCGATCCGCCGACTCCTGCTGCAGGCGCAGGGCTACTCCTCGGCGGGCGACCAGCCCCTCGGCGAAGTGGGTCTGGCTCTCCCCGACACCCTTGCCTACCAGCAGGCCACACCGCTGCTCACTCAGGTGCTGCGGAAGTTCGGATACGCCGTCAGCACCGTGAGTCTGGACCTCAGGGACCCGGGCCGGATCCCCTTCCAGCTGGACGGGTTCGACTTCGTCATCGTCGACGTGGCCTCCGAGCATCTCCCGCAGTGGCTCTATCCCCTGCTGTTCGGCCGTTTCATCCCCACCCTCAACGTCGTCCACGACGAGGCCGGGGACCGGGCCGACCGGAATGTCTCCGACCTGGTCGTGGGCGAGACCCTGCGTGACGCCACCCACCCCCAGGACCCGGTGGTCCGGTGGCGGGACCCGGCGGAGCTTGTCGCCGAGCTGGAGCGGCAACTGGACCGGTTCGACCTTCCCCGGCACCAGTTCCGCACCCTGGACGAGGGCATCGGCTACATCCGCAGCACCGGTCGCGCCCACGGCAGCATCTTCCTCAGCAACGCCGGCGCGGACAACGCACTGTCTCGGGAGGTCGGTCGCGCGCTCAAGCTGCAGAACTTCACCTTCTTCCACTACGTCTACAACAACACGATCCCGAAGGGCTCGAAGTGGCAGGTCCGTCTCGTCCAGCAGCTGACTGCCAGTCAGGTGTTCGTCCCGCTGGTGAGCGAGGCCTACTGGCGCAGCGAGTGGTGCCGGCGCGAGCTGGCGACCGCCCGTGAGCTGAGCGATCAGGGACGTCTCACGATCATTCCGTACTTCCTGGACGGTAGTTCGGGTGAAACGATCCCCGAACAGGGCACGGACATCACCGATATGACGGAGGCCGAGCGGGTGGCCCAGATCGTCGGTGACATGGATGCCCACTTCACCGGCCGCCCGGCGCCGGACGGTTCAGGAGCCTGAGGCATGACGGACCCCGGCGGATGGACACCCGCTCCCGTCGACACCAGCGGGATCCGGCTCGCCCCGGAACTCCTCGCACTGATCGAGCACCTGGCGCAGAACGCGCACGACCGGTGGGCCCTGCGCCGCCTGGAGGAGGGCTGGCGCCACGGCCCCGCCCGCGACGACGACAAACGGACGCACCCCTTGCTCGTGCCCTACGCGGACCTGCCGGAGTCCGAGAAGGAATACGACAGGGACCTCGCGATGGAGACCATCAAAGTCGTCCTCGGCCTCGGCTACCGCATCGTCCCGCCGACCCGTCGGGCTTAGGCCTGTCCGGCGGGTCGCACCGCGGTCGCGGGGGCCGCACGGCTGCCTCGACGAGGTGCCGTTGCCCTCATGCGGCCTGATCCGCCGGACAGGATCCCGGCGTCACTTCGCCCGTGCGTGATACGACCGCCGCGTGTGCTCCGTGTGCTCCCGCATCAGCTGGGTGGCGCGCTGTTCGTCGCGGTCCGTGATCGCGGCGATCAGCTCCCGGTGCTCGATCCAGGACTGCCGGCCGCGCCGGCGGGCGACCGGTGTGTAGTACCAGCGCACTCGTCGGTCGACCTGGGCGGCCAGTTCGGACAGGACCGCGTTGCCGGCCAGCTCCATGATCTTCGCGTGGAAGCGGGCGTTGAGGGCGACGGCCGCGTCCACGTCGTCGGCGGCGACGGCCTCCTCCCCCTGCGCACACAACTGCTCCAGGACCGCGACACCGGCGCTGTCGGCGTGGGCGGCGGCGAGCCGGGCGGCCTCGGCCTCCAAGAGCGTGCGGACGGTGAGGAGTTGGTCGGCCTCCTCCTGCGTCGGCTCGTGCACGAACGCGCCCTGCGCGGGTCGCAGATCGACCCAGCCCTCGGTGTTCAGTCGCTGCAGCGCCTCGCGCACCGGCTGCCGCGAGACGCCCAGCTGACCGGCGAGTTCGCTCTCGACCAGGTGCTGGCCCGGTTGCAGGGCACGGGTGGTGATGAGTTCGAGCAGCGCCTCGTAGACGCGGTCGCGCAGCGGACCGGGCCGTTCGAGCTTGGGCACCGCACCCTGCGGCAGTCCTGTCGACGGCATCGGTTTCCCCTCCCGGGCGAACGCCTTGCGACTGCGATCGGTAGCCGGCCGTCACCGGAAGGCCGGAATCGATTGTCTTTCGTCTACAGCCTACGGCGCACAAAGTCCGGGCCACCGGGGAGTCGGCCGCCTCGCGTACCGAGGTCGGCCCCCGTCCCCCTTCACGGAACCGGCGTCAGGGGCAGCGCACGACCTGCCCGGCGTACGACAGGTTCCCGCCGAACCCGAACAGCAGCACCGGGTCGCCGCCGGCGATCCGCCCCTGCTCGACCAGCTTGGAGAACGCGAGCGGGATGCTCCCCGCCGAGGTGTTCCCGGACTCGGCGACATCGCGCGCGACCACGGCGTTGACCGCGCCCAGCCTCAGGGCGAGCGGCTCGATGATGCGCAGGTTGGCCTGGTGCAGCACGACCCCGGCCAGATCCTCCGGCGCGAGTCCCGCCCGCTCGCAGGCCCGGCGCGCGATGGCCGGCAGCTGTGTGGTGGCCCAGCGGTAGACGCTCTGCCCCTCCTGTGCGAACCGCGCGGGCTGGCCCTCGATACGTACCGCGTGTCCCATCTCGGGCACCGAACCCCACAGCACCGGCCCGATGCCGGCCTCCTCGGACGCCTCCACGACGGCCGCGCCCGCCCCGTCGCCGACGAGCACGCAGGTCGTGCGGTCGCCCCAGTCGGTCACGTCCGACATCTTGTCGGCACCGATCACCAGCGCCCGGCGCGCGGCGCCCGCGCGAACGGCGTGGTCGGCGGTGGCCAGGGCGTGGGTGAAACCGGCGCAGACGACGTTGACGTCCATCGCGGCGGGCGAGGGGATGCCGAGCCGGGCCGCGACCCGGGCGGCCATGTTCGGGGAGCGGTCGATGGCGGTGGAGGTGGCGACGAGGACGAGGTCGATGTCACCGGGCGCGAGACCGGCTGCCGCGAGGGCCTTAGCGGCGGCGTGCGCGGCCAGCTCGTCGACCGGCTCGTCGGGCCCGGCGATGTGGCGCGTACGGATGCCCACCCGGCTCCTGATCCACTCGTCACTGGTGTCGACCATGCCCGCCAGGTCCTCGTTGGTGAGTACCTTGGCGGGCTGGTAGTGGCCGACTGCGGCGATGCGCGAGCCGTTCATCGATGGTGATCCCCTCGGGCCTCGGGTAGCGGGATTCACCAGTCTGATCAGTGACTCGTGGGTACGACTGCATGTGATGCCACAGGAATCCAGGGTTCGTGTTGTCGGCTTCGGTCAGACCTTCGGACGCCCGGAGACTTCTGGTGGACCTGTTCCTCTCGGCCGACCCGATCCAAGCGACAGACGCTAGCCGGTGAACAGCTGCGTCGCCTTCCGTACGAGTTCGTAGAGCCCGTAGGCGAGCGGCACCCCCACCCACACCCAGGCGAAGGCGATCAGCCCCCGCCGGTCGGGCGGACCGCTACTGCTGTCGCTGGACATCGGCGTCCTCCTTCTGCTTCGCCGCCGGGGCGGGGACGTGATGGCGGGGGTGGACGGGCCGGACGAGTTCGTTGGCCACGAAGCCGACGGCGAGCAGGCCGATCATGATGAACAGGGACATGGTGTAGAGGGACGAGCCGTCCTTGCCGGCCGCTTCCTGCCGGTCGGCGATCCAGTTCACGATCAGCGGCCCGAGGACGCCGGCCGTCGACCAGGCGGTGAGCAGCCGGCCGTGGATGGCACCGACCTGGTAGGTCCCGAAGAGGTCCTTCAGATAGGCGGGGACGGTCGCGAAGCCGCCGCCGTAGAAGGACAGGATCACCAGCGCGCACACGATGAACAGTGGTTTGGACGAGTCACCGGCCAGCGCGATCAGCCCGTACATCAGCGCGCCGGCGCCCAGGTACACGCGGTAGATGTTCTTGCGTCCGATCAGGTCGGAGGTCGACGACCAGCCGATGCGGCCCGCCATGTTGGCGGCGGACAGCAGGGCGACGAAGCCCGCGGCGGCCGACACCGACACCGGTGTGGAGGTGTTCGCGAAGAAGTCCGTGATCATCGGCGCGGCCTTCTCCAGGATGCCGATGCCGGCGGTCACGTTCATGCAGAGCACGACCCACAGGCACCAGAACTGCGGCGTGCGCACGGCGCTGCGGGCGGACACCTGCGGCCCGTCGAAGGCGCCGGGCCCGTCGCCGGCCGGCCGCTCGGTGCGCGGTACCCGGACCAGCAGGACGCCCAGCAGCATGAAGACGGCGTACGACAGTCCGTGCACCAGGAACGCCATCGCGATGCCGGAGCTGTCGCCGCCGAACGACTCCAGCATCTGCGCCGACCAGGGCGAGGCGATGAGCGCGCCGCCGCCGAAGCCCATGATGGCGATGCCGGTGGCCATGCCGGGCCGGTCGGGGAACCACTTGATCAGTGTCGAGACCGGCGAGATGTAGCCGATTCCGAGGCCGATCCCGCCGACGAAGCCGTAACCGAGGACGATCAGCCAGTACTGCTCGACGGCCGCACCCAGGGCGGAGAGCAGGAAGCCGGAGGAGAAGCAGACCAGGGCGACCGTCATCGCCCAGCGGGGCCCGTTGCGCTCCACCAGGGTGCCGCCGAACGCGGCTGACAGCCCGAGCATCACGATGCCCAGCTGGAACGGCAGGGCGCTCTGCGTGCCGCTGAGGCCGAGGGCCGATTCGAGCGGCGGCTTGAACACGCTCCAGGCGTAGGCCTGGCCGATGGACAGATGGACCGACAGAGCGGCGGGCGGAACCAGCCAGCGGCTCCATCCCGGGGGTGCGACCGGTGGACTCATGATCCCGAACGGTAGGGAGGAGGAAGGGAGTTGAGAAGGCGCCACGTCGACCGTATGCGGTGAGCGGTATGCAGGGCGCGACGAACGGTCGAACGCTGTGCGCGAACCCTTGCTGCCACGCGATCGCGCAGGCACGCGTGGCTTCCTCGGCGACGACGCGCCACGGTCCTCGACGCCTGCCGGGCGGCCGGGAAGGAGGTCCCGACCCTGCGTGATCTGTCGACCACGCCCGAGGTCGCCGGCTGGGTCAAGGAGTACGGAGCGAAACCGGACCGCTTCGGGCCGGACTCCGCGCGGCTCGGGCGAGGAGCCTAGGGTCGACAACGAGCTGCTGCATCGAGGTGTGATCGAGGTGTGTCCGACGGGGGCCCTGTCCTTGAAGTCCGAGATCGGCAAGCGGGCGGCCGGTATCTGGACGAGTCGGCGCAGACACGGACGACCACGGTGTGCGCGTACCGCGGTGTGGCTGCGACCTCACGCTCCATGTGCAGGACAATGAGATCGTGAAGGTCACCTCTCCGCACGACGACCCGGTGACCCACGGCAACCTCTGCATCAAGGGCCGTTTCGGCTATCAGCACGTACAGAACCGGGACTGAGGCGCGACATGGGACGAGTCACGGAACGACGCAAGGTGATCCGCATCCGGGACGGGGCGGTCTCCACCCGGCCGGACACGCTCGTCGCCGAGGAACCGCTGGAGATACGGCTCAACGGCAAGCCGCTGGCGATCACGATGCGCACGCCGGGGGACGACTTCGCGCTGGCCGCCGGGTTCCTGGTGAGCGAGGGCGTGCTGGGCGGGGCGGAAGAGCTGCAGAACATCGTGTACTGCGCGGGCGCCACGGCGGACGGTTCGAACACGTACAACGTGGTGGACGTGAAGACGGCGCCGGGAGTGGTGGTCGCCGACATCACCCTCGAACGCAACGTGTACACGACCTCGTCCTGCGGGCTGTGCGGCAAGGCGTCCCTGGACGCGGTCCGTACGACCGCCCGCTGGCCCGTCGACGACACGCACGGCGGCGACCGCCCCCCGCTCCGGCTCGACCCCGGCCTGCTCGCGAGCCTGCCCGACCGGCTGCGCGCGGCCCAGCGGGTCTTCGACCGGACCGGGGGGCTGCACGCGGCGGCCCTGTTCACCGAGGACGGCGAGCTGGTCGACGTACGGGAGGACGTGGGCCGGCACAACGCGGTCGACAAGCTGGTCGGCCGCGCGCTGCAGCAGGGGGACCTGCCGCTGTCCCGAACGGTCCTGCTGGTCTCGGGGCGGGCCAGCTTCGAGCTCGCGCAGAAGGCGGTGATGGCGGGCATCCCGGTCCTCGCCGCGGTGTCGGCGCCCTCGTCGCTGGCGGTGGACCTCGCCGCGGAGACGGGGCTGACGCTGGTGGGCTTCCTGCGGGGCAGCTCCATGAACGTGTACGCGGGCGAACACCGGCTCGCCCTGCGGACCGCGGCCGCCCAGGGCTGAGAAGGCACCCACGACAGGACGGCGGGGCCCCGAACCGGCGGGGAGCACCCCCTGTGCCGTGAAAGGGCCCCGCTGCGAGCCTGCGCCCGGCGCCGGCTCAGCCGGCCGGGAAGGTCACGTCCGACGCGCGCACCACCGATCCCAGCCTCGGGAAGTCGAGCCGCACCGACGCTTCGTGCTCCGCCGCCGTGAACGCGGTCATCGCGTCCTCGACGAAGACCAGGTGGTAGCCGAGGTCGGCGGCGGCGCGGGCGGTGGACTCGACGCCCAGGTTGGTGGCGATGCCGCCGAACACCAGGGTCCTGACGCCGTGTTCACGCAGACGGTCGTCCAGGCCCGTGCCCTGGAATCCGCCGATCGTCCGCTTCACGATCTCGATGTCGCCTTCCTGCAGCAGGCCCGCCACCAGGCCGCTGCCGGGCGGCTGGTCGGCCACGCCGGGCCGTTCGACGCGGATCAGCACGACGGTCCCGCCCGCCGCGCGGAAGGCGGTCGCCAACTCCTCGCAGGTGAGCAGGACTTCGGTTCCCTTGCGGGGCTCCAGCGGCAGGGCGACGATGCGGTCCATCAGATCGACGAGCACCAGGGCGGTGCCTGCTGGTTCGAGCGTGAGCGGTGCGGTCATGACGGAACGTTATCCGCCGCCAGCACCGAGTGCCGGACATCCGGATCGACAGTTCCGTGAATGGGTTCCGTTCGGCCACCGGTGTGACGGTCGAGGCACGGGGCGGCCGGGGGAACGTCGTACTCCATCCGTGAGCTGACACGTGCACGGTTCTTGTGATGTGTGCGATGACCCAACTAACGTCTGCGATGCGCACCTTGGACGTGGGATGTCCGAATGTTCAGATGCCTGGACGCATGACCAGACGATGAAGGGCGGGCCCGCACCATGCCGTCAAGAGTTCGCGCACGCCTCAGAGCTGCCCTCGTCGCGGCCCTCGCCACCACGGCGACGGCCGCGGCCCCGGGTCCGGCTCAGTCCCAACCCACCGCGCGCACCCCACCGTTCGAGCAGCAGGTGCTGTTCCGAGCCGGCCAGGACCCGGGGTACGCGTGCTTCCGCATCCCGGCGATCGTCAGGACCGGGGACGGCACCCTGCTGGCCTTCGCCGAGGGGCGGGTGCTCAACTGCGGGGACGCCGCCGACATCGACATCGTCCTCAAACGGTCGACGGACGGCGGCCGCACCTGGGGCCCGCTCCAGGTCGTCAACGAGGGCGACGGCGACACACACGGCAACCCGGCGCCCGTCGTGGACCGCGGGACCGGGCGGATCCTGCTGGCGCAGACCTACAACACGGGCCGTACGGACAGCGGCAATTGCTCCGTGCCCTGCGATCGCACTCCGCATCTGCAGTACAGCGACGACGACGGGCGGACCTGGTCCGAGCCGCGCGACCTGAGCGACGAGATACTGCCCGCCCACTGGAACTCCTGGTACGCCACCGGCCCCGTGCACGGCATCCAGCTCACCCGGGGCAAGCACGCCGGGCGCCTCGTCCTCGGCGTCAACACCGAGACCTGGGACGGCACTCGGGTCACCGCCAACCACGCCGCCCTCATCGTCAGCGACGACGGCGGCGACAGCTGGCGCATCGGGGCCACCGACTCCTGGCCCGTCGCCGCCGCGGACGGCACCTTCCGGCAGAAGCCCTCCGAGGTGACCGTCACCGAGCGCGCCGACGGCACGATCCTCATCAGCGGCCGGGAACAGGACGGCACCGACCTCGGGCACCGCTCGCAGACGTACAGCCGCGACGGCGGCGACAGCTTCACCGGCCCGTTCCGCGGCCTCCCGGACCTCTACACGCCTCAGGTGCAGGGCGCCACGCTCCGCCTGGGCGACCGCATGCTGCTGTCCGCGCCCGCCGACCCCGACCGGCGGCGCACCATGATGGTCCGGACGTCCTGGAACGGCGGTGCCGCCTGGGACGGCGCGGACCGGGGCAAGGTCGTGACCACGGACTGGTCGGGGTACTCCGACATGGTCGGCGTCGACGCGTCCACGGTGGGGCTGCTGTACGAGGCCGGCAGCGTCGACGCGCGCGACGAGATCCGCTTCGCCCGCTTCACCGAGGAGTGGCTCGGGCCCCGACGCGGTCCCGATCCGACCACCCCGGACCTGGCGCCGGGCGCGCCCCGGGCGACGGTCCTCGGCGGTGCCGCCACGACGGACGGCGTGATCGGCCGCGCCCTGGGCTTCGACGGCGCCGACGACGCCGTACGACTGCCGTACCGCTCCCGACTCCCCCTCGGGACGGGGGACTTCACGGCCTCGCTCTTCTTCCGCTACTCCGCCACCAGCGGCGAGCAGCCGTTCCTGTGGATGGGCGGGATCGGCGGCACCCAGCCCCAGATCTGGCTGCGCGGCGAACCCGACAACGACCGGGTGCGGGCCCTGATCACCGCACGGGAAGGCTTCCGGACCGTGCGTACCGCCTCCGTGTGGGCCGAGGGCGCCCACAACGACGGGCAGTGGCACCACCTGGCGCTGCGGCGCGGCGCCGGCAGGCTGACGCTCTTCCTCGACGGCCACGCGGTCAGCACGGCGGACGTGGCCGGTTCGGTCAGCCGCAACTCGCCGTTCGGCGTGCACATCGGGCAGCGCATGGACGGCCGGGCGTTCCTCACCGGCGCGATCGACGAGGTCCGGGTGTGGAACCGGGCGCTCGGGGACACGGAGGTCAAGGCCGCGGCACAGGCCACCGGCCGAAAGTCCTCGGCCACCCGCGACACCGTGCTGTGGCTGCCCATGGACCAGGTGCGCTGAGGCCACTACCGTCCCAGGGGTGCCCGACGACCCACGAGCGCGGCAGCGTACGGGAACCGGCCTCGGAGTGCTGCTGGCCCTGGTTCTCGCGGCCGTGCTGCTCACCGCCCTCCCGGACGACGGCGAACGGGAGGGCGGTGGCACGTGCGCACCGCACACGGTCGCCTCCTGGTCGGCCGACGACAAGCTCACCGGCGAGTTCGCCCGCTACGGCGACGACCCCACCCGCACCGACGACTGGACCGGCGGTGACGGCACCCACTCGGTGCGGCTTCCGGACGGGCGGCTGCTGTGGCTGTTCTCGGACACCTACCTGGGACAGGTGTACGCGCCGCCCAACCCGTTCGGCGAGTCCCACACCTGGCGGGACACCACCGCTCCGCTGGTGCGCAACTCGGCGGTCGTCATGCGTGACGGCCGCCTGGAGAGCACCCTCGCCGCCCCGCTCTTCCCGGATCCGGCGCCGAACCAGTGGCGCTGGCCGGTCGCCGCCCGCGTCGAGCCCCGCTCCCCCGGCTCGTCCGAGCAGGTCGTACGGGTACTGCTGTGGGTGCGCGCCGCGGGGCAGGCCCCCTGGATCTACGGGGTGCCCACCGCCACCGAGGTCGCCACGCTCTCGCTGCCCGAGCTGCGGGTCGAGTCGGTCGCCAAGGTGTTCGACCAGCAGCTGGTTCCGGACCCCTCCCGGCGGATCCTGTTCGGCACGACGCTGGTCGAGGAGGGCGGCTGGACGTACGTCTTCGGCGGTGACGACGGACAGGCCGCGTCCCGGCCGGCCTCGCACGCCTACGTCGCCCGGGTGCCCGAGGGCAGGCTCGCGCAGGCGGGCGCCTGGCGGTACTGGGACGGCTCCCGGTGGGCGAGGGCGGGCGCCCGGCCGCGTGCGGTGCTCGGGGACGGGCGGCGCACCGGGGTGGGCAGCGCGTTCTCGGTGGTGCGGGTACGCGGGACGTACGTGCTGTTCACGATGGCCGCGGGCACCGCCGGGCTGACGACCGTGACGTCGTACTGGGCCTGCGCCCCGACCGGCCCGTGGCACGGGCCGACGAAGGACTTCAGCCCGGCGCTGCCGCAGGGCGGACAGGTCGCCGCCTACAACCCCCAGACGCACCCCGAGCTGAGCGGCGGCGGGCGTGTCGTCCTCAGCTACGACGTCAACTGGTTGGAGACGACCGGCGCCGCGGCGCAGCTCAACCGGAACGTGTCCCTGTACCGACCGCGGTTCGTGACTCTGCGCCTCGCTCCGGGGCGCTGACCGGATCGGCGCCGTCCGCTCCGGCGTCGCGGGCGCGGCGCTTGGCGATGACCGCGCACACCACGAGCTGCATCTGGTGGAAGAGCATCAGCGGCAGCACGGCGAGCGAGGCGTGGGCGCCGAACAGGACGCTCGCCATGGGCAGCCCGGCGGCCAGGGACTTCTTCGAGCCCGCGAACTGGATCGCTATGCGGTCCTCGCGGCCGAAGCGCAGCGCCTTGGCGCCGTACCAGGTCACGGCGAGCATCACGGCCAGCAGGACGGCCTCGACGGCGAGCAGCCCGGCCAGCCGGACCGGGCTCACCCGGTGCCAGACGCCCTGCACCATGCCCTGGCTGAACGCGGTGTAGACGACCAGCAGGATCGAGCCGCGGTCGACGAGGCCGAGGACCTTCTTGTGCCGGGTGACGAAGCCGCCGATCCAGGGGCGCAGCGCCTGCCCGGCGAGGAACGGCACCAGTAGCTGCAGCACGATCTTCAGCAGCGAGTCGGTGGAGAAGCCACCGGCGCCGGAGCCGAGCACGGCGGCGGCGAGGAGGGGGGTGAGGACGATGCCGACGAGCGAGGAGAAGGAGCCCGCGCAGATCGCCGCGGGCACGTTGCCGCGGGCCATCGAGGTGAAGGCGATGGACGACTGGATGGTCGAGGGGACGAGGGTGAGGAAGAGCAGGCCCTGGTGGAGCGGGTGGGTCAGGAGGACCGGGACAAGGCCGCGGGCGGCCAGGCCCAGCAGGGGGAAGACGACGAAGGTGCAGGCCAGGACGGTGACATGGAGCCGCCAGTGCTTCAGCCCGTCCAGCGCCTCGCGGGTGGACAGCCGGGCACCGTAGAGGAAGAAGAGAAAGGCGATCGCGGCCGTGGAGGCACCGGAGAACACGTCGGAGGCAGTCCCACGGGCTGGGAGGAGGGCTGCCAGGCCCACGGTCCCGAGCAGCAGCAGGATGTACGGGTCGATCGGCATCCGGCGCGGCCGTTGCAGGCGTTTCACTGTGCTCCACCACTCGCTGTCGTACTCGGCTGTCGCTCTGCTGGACTTCGGGTTCCCGGCACGGACGTGCCCTTTCCATCGTCCTGCGGTGTCCCGCGATCGGGAATCCGGCATACCACTCTGACTGCCATCACGTTCCGCGATGACGGCGGTAGCCTGGGCGCGTGTACGACCCCTCCCAGCTGCGGACGTTCCTCGCGGTCGCGCAGACGCTGAGCTTCACGCAGGCCGCCGGCCGGCTCGGCCTGCGCCAGTCGACGGTCAGCCAGCACGTGCGGCGGCTGGAGGACGCCACCGGGCGGCCGCTGTTCACCCGGGACACCCATTCCGTGGAGCTGACCGAGGACGGGGAGGCGATGCTCGGCTTCGCCCGCCGGATCCTGGCGGTGCACGAGCAGGCGGCGGCGTTCTTCACCGGCACCCGTGTGCGCGGACGGCTGCGCTTCGGCGCGTCCGAGGACTTCGTCCTGACCCGCCTCCCGGAGATCCTGGAGGGCTTCCGCCACGAGCACCCGGAGGTCGACCTGGAGCTGACCGTCGAGCTCTCGGGCACCCTTCACGAGCAGCTGGCCGCCGGGAAGCTGGACCTGGTGCTGGCCAAGCGGCGCCCGCAGGACCCGCGGGGCGAGCTGGTGTGGCACGACCGGCTGGTGTGGATCGGCGCTGAGCGACTGCGCCCGGAGCCGGACCGGCCGGTGCCGTTGATCGTCTACCCGCCGCCGGGCATCACCCGGGCGCTCGCCCTGGAGGCGCTGGAGCGTCAGGGCCGTGAGTGGCGGATCGTCTGCACGAGCGGCAGCCTCAACGGCCTGATCGCCGCCGCCCGAGCCGGCCTCGGTGTCATGGCGCACTCGCGGGGACTGATCCCACCTGGCCTGGCCCGTGTGCCCGACCGGTTCGGCCTGCCCGCACTGGGCGGTGTGGACTTCGTCCTGGTCCACGGCCACCGCCGCCCGGCCGCCCCGAGCGCCGCGGACGCCCTGGCGGCGACGATCCTGGCGGGCGGGGACCGGTTGCACCGGCGGCAGCCCGTGACATGATCGACGGGACAGTCGGGGCGTAACCGGGTCGTACAGATTCCGTGGAGATTACGGGTCCGAAACTTACTCAACCGTCAGTTTCCTGTCCGACCCTTCCCCATGTGCGCGCATTTTCCGGCGCTGACCAGTGCATATGTGAGCAGTCCTCGGGTTTTGCGCCCCTCCCGCCCTCACGACGGGTGGGGTAGCTTTCACGGCGCTGCGCGGAGCGTCAGCCGAGGCATTCGGAGCGGGGAGCGGGGTTTGCGCGAGTTCACCAACCCTCCGTTGGCGTTGGCGCCGCCGGTGGGCGGCCTGGCCGACGTCGTCTTCGAGCATGCCCAGCAGGACCCGATGGCCGTAGCTCTCGGCCGCAAGGACGCCGGCGGGCAGTGGCGGGACGTCACCTCCGCCGAGTTCCGTGACGAGGTGCTCGCCCTCGCCAAGGGGCTGCTGGCCGGGGGCATCCGGTTCGGCGATCGGGTCGCGATCATGTCGCGCACCCGGTACGAGTGGACGCTCTTCGACTTCGCGCTGTGGAGCATCGGTGCCCAGGTGGTGCCGGTCTACCCCACCTCCTCGGCAGAGCAGTGCTACTGGATGCTGCACGACTCCGAGTGCTCGGCGGCGATCGTGGAGCACGAGGACCACGCCATGACGATCGCCACCGTCATCGACCGCCTCCCCCGCCTGCACCAGCTGTGGCAGCTCGACGCGGGCGCCGTGCAGGAGCTGTACGACGCCGGGGCCGCCCTCGACGACGAGGTGGTCCACCGCCACCGGCAGGCGGTCACGCCCGACTCGGTCGCGACGGTCATCTACACCTCGGGCACCACCGGACGCCCCAAGGGCTGTGTTCTCTCGCACGGCAACTTCATGTACGAGGCGGACACCGTCATCGAGCGCTGGGAGCCGGTGTTCCACTCCAAGAAGGGCGACGAGGCGGCGACCCTGCTGTTCCTGCCGCTCGCGCACGTTTTCGGGCGCATGGTGCAGGTCGCCGCGATCCGCGGCCGGGTGCGCTTCGGCCACCAGCCGCAGATGAACGCGGCCGCCCTGCTGCCGGACCTCGCCGCGTTCAAGCCGACGTTCTTCCTGGCCGTGCCGTACATCTTCGAGAAGGTCTTCAACGCCGCACGCCGCAAGGCCGAGAAGGAGGGCAGGGCCGGCGCCTTCGAGAAGGCCGTCGAGGTCGCCGTGAAGTACGCCGACGCCCAGGAGGCCAAGGCGTGGGGCGACGGCCCCGGCCCTTCGGCCGGTCTGCGGATGCAGCACCAGCTCTTCGACAAGCTCGTCTACTCCAAGATGCGCGCGGCGATGGGCGGCCGCATCCGGCACGCCATGTCCGGCGGGTCGGCGATGGACCGGCGGCTCGGGCTGTTCTTCGCCGGCGCGGGCGTGCACATCTACGAGGGCTACGGCCTGACCGAGTCCACGGCCGCCGCGACCGCGAACCCGCCGCACCGCACCCGCTACGGCACCGTCGGCCAGCCCATCCCGGGCATGACCGTGCACATCGCGGACGACGGCGAGATCTGGCTGCACGGCACCAACGTCTTCCAGGGCTACCTCAACAACCAGAAGGCCACCGACGAGACCCTGCACGACGGCTGGCTCGCCACCGGCGACCTGGGCTCCCTCGACGAGGACGGCTACCTCACCATCACCGGCCGCAAGAAGGAGATCCTTGTCACATCCGGCGGCAAGAGCGTCTCGCCCGGCCTGCTGG
Source organism: Streptomyces sp. NPDC001920 (assembly GCF_053594495.1). Taxonomy (NCBI): domain Bacteria; kingdom Bacillati; phylum Actinomycetota; class Actinomycetes; order Kitasatosporales; family Streptomycetaceae; genus Streptomyces; species Streptomyces sp. NPDC001920. Next base: position 36,542 of record NZ_JBSFEP010000022.1, on the reverse strand, counting down.
AGGAGCGCGTCCGTGACCATCCCCTGGTCGCCCAGTGCATCGTCGTCGGCAACGACCGCCCGTACATCGCGGCCCTGGTCACCCTCGACCAGGAAGCCGTCGAGCACTGGCTGATGATGCGCGACAAAGGCATGTTGACACCGGCCCAACTGGTGCGGGACCCGGACCTGGAGACGGAGGTGCGTCGCGCGGTCGTCGCCGCCAACACCCTTGTCTCGCAGGCCGAGTCGATCCGCACGTTCCGGATCCTCGCGCAGCCCTTCACCGAGGAGCACGGACTGCTCACGCCCTCGCTGAAGTTGAAGCGCAAGGCGATCGAGAGCGCGTACGCCGCCGAGGTCGAGGCGCTGTACCAGGCCTGAGGGGCGATCCGTCGGGACGTATTCGGCGGTCAGGAATGCATGACGGCCCGTGATCGTTGACGATGTCAGTACCACCTGACGACAACCGTAAGGATCAACAGCTCGTGAGCAGCAAGGTCCCCCAGATCACCCTCAACAACGGCGTCGAGATGCCCCAGCTGGGCTTCGGCGTCTGGCAGGTGCCGGACGACGAGGCGGAGCGCGCGGTCAGCACGGCACTGGAGGCCGGGTACCGCAGCATCGACACAGCGGCGATCTACGGCAACGAGGAGGGCACCGGCAAGGCCATCACCGGCTCCGGCCTCCCCCGCGAGGACGTCTTCGTCACCACCAAGCTCTGGAACACCGAGCAGGGGTACGACTCCACGCTGCGCGCCTTCGACACGTCGCTGGAGAAGCTCGGCCTGGACTACGTCGACCTGTACCTGATCCACTGGCCGATGCCGGCCCGTGGCACGTTCGTCGACACGTACAAGGCGTTCGAGAAGCTCCACGCCGACGGCCGTGTCCGCGCGATCGGTGTCTCCAACTTCCTTCCGGAGCACCTGCGGCAGCTGATCGACGAGACGTCGGTCGTCCCGGCGGTCAACCAGATCGAGCTGCACCCGCACCTGCAGCAGCACGCCTCCCGCGAGTACCACGCCGAGCAGGGCATCGCCACCGAGGCCTGGTCGCCGCTCGGCCAGGGCAAGGGTCTGCTGGAGGTCCCGGCGATCGTCGCCATCGCGCAGAAGCACGGGCGCACCCCGGCCCAGGTCGTGCTGCGCTGGCACCTCCAGCTGGGCAACGTCGTGATCCCGAAGTCGGTGACGCCGTCGCGGATCAAGGAGAACATCGAGGTGTTCGACTTCAGCCTGGACGACGAGGACCTCGCGGCGATCAGCGCGCTGAACGAGGACCGGCGCATCGGTCCGGACCCGGCGACGTTCGGGGGCTGAGGGCCGCGCGGGCACACCGCGCACCGGCTCGGTGACACCGTCCGCCCGCCGCTCACCGTCCGAGCGGCGGGCGGACGCGTTCCGGCGGGAAGGACCCGCAGACGTGCCGATCCGGGCACGGCCCCTCAGTCGCCGCGCACGTCGGTGTAGACGACCTCGAACTCCTCCAGCCCGGTCACGGTGACGTGCGCCTTGGCCGCCCCTTCGTGCCTGGCCCCCGCCTGAGCCGAGCGGGACGCCTCCAGGGAGGCGTGGTCGACGAAGAGCACGCCGGCCAGCCCGCGCCCCCGCTCCCGGTCCACCATCAGCGTCGCCCTGGCCAGCCCCGTGAGCGTCTCCAGCCGGGGCACGACCGTCGCCCGGAACGTGTCGGCGAGCAGGTCCGCGTCCATGGGGTCGAACTCCAGGCGGGTGAGCCGCAGCCCACCGCCCGCCAGCGGCTGCCGCACCTGGTGGAAGACCAGGGCCTCGTAGTTCTCGACCGCCAGGGTCCCCGCGAACGGCTCCAGCATCGCCGCCCGCCGCTCGCGCAGCACCTCGTCGCTGTTGCGCCGGGCCTGCTCCGAGTTCCACCAGCTCGCCGCGAGGAGTTTCCCGAGCGTCCGGTCCACGAAGACGCTCGCCCCGCGGTAGCCCGGACGGTCCTCCAGCAGGTCGCGCCCCTCCGTGTTCATCGCCCTGATGGCACCGTCGATCTTCAGGGGATCGCCGGTCGTGTAAACGGCGCGTACGAACATGACACCTCCCGGGTAGCCGGGCTCATATCCCAAATGTTCGGCATGTCCAGTCTTCTACTGGGGTCATGGCACCGCAATCAGCCCACCAGGCCATGAGGCAAGGAAACGATCCCAGCAGGAGGAATCCCCACGTGCGCATTCGGATGCTGGCCCTGACCGGGGTCCTCGGCGCCGCGCTGCTCGCCGCCGGGCCGCTCCCGGCCAGGGCCTTCGGCGCCCCGGAACCGCTGTCCGGCCCGGAGAATCCGGTCAGCGCGGACGACCTGCTCGCGAAGGTGTCGTCCTGCGCGCAGGTCTCGAACGGCAGGTACCGTACCGATGCCGACGCCCCGGCCACGGTCCCCGTCTGCGGCAAGAACGGCGCCGTCTTCTGGAAGGCCGACATGGACATCGACTGCGACGGCCAGCGCACGGACAGATGCAACGAGAGCACCGACCCGTGGTTCCTGCCCGACACGGCGTTCCACCAGTCCGACGGCCTGCCCCTGCGGTCCGACACCCTGCCCTACGTCGTCGTTCCCGGCGCGAGCGCCGTCTGGGACTACGCGGCCGCCGGCATCAGGGGCGGCAGTGTGGCCGCCGTCGTCCACGACGACCAGGTGCTGTACGCCGTCGTCGGCGACACCGGCCCGCGGCAGATCATCGGCGAGGCCTCCTACGCCGCCGCCGAGCAGCTGGGCATCGACCCCGACCCGGCGGCCGGCGGCACGGCCTCGGGCGTGACGTACATCCTCTTCCCGAACTCCCGGGTCTCGCCCATCGAGGACCACGACACGGCCGTGGCACTGGGCGAGAAGCTCGCGCGGGAGTTCATCGGGGACGACTGAGCGCCGGGCCGTCGCCGGTGTGCTCCGAGGAGGGCGTCACTTCGCCCGCACGGCCGTGTACAGGGTCTGCGCCGCGAGCACGAACACATCGGGCCGATGGTGCAGGCTCGCCTTGTCGTCCGGGTCCAGAAGCCGGTCGAGGGTCGCGCGGTCGTCGGCGTCGAGACGCTCGCCGAGGCCCTCGCGGGTACGGGTCAGCGAGGCGACGACATAGGCGCGGGCCCGGTCCGTGGTCGGGGCGGGCAGGTCGAGCAGGAAGGTGCGGGTGCCGGTGGGCCGCAGGCCGGCGGCGGTGAGCAGCGCCGGCCAGTCCTCGGTCTCGGTGACGGAGCCGGGCAGGTCCGCCCGCATCGCGGCGAACCACTCCGCCTCCAGCGCGTCCAGGCGCGCCTGGAGCCCGGGGCGCCCGAAGCCGATGTCACGCGGCAGGAACCGGGCCGGCAGCCCGCCCTCCTGCAGTGCCAGGGTGCCGCCGCGTGCCAGTCGGTCGGCGAAGGCTGTGAGCGCGGCGCGCTGGTCGCCGAGGTGGTGCAGGCTGCGGCCCGCCCACAGCAGATCGGCGGGGTAGTCCAAGTCGTCCAGTACGCCAGGGAGTTCACCGGCGAGGGTGCCGAAGCGGTCGGCGACACCGAGCCGCTCGGCACGGTCCCGGGCCCGCTCCAGCAGCGGCTCGGACGCGTCGACGGCGACGACCCGGGCGCCGGGAAAGGCGTCGGCGAGCAGGCAGGCGACGACCCCGGGCCCGCTGCCCGCGTCCACGATCAGCCCCGGCTCGGTCTGCCGCTTCGCCAGCCAGGCCATGGCGTGCTCGTACAGGGGCGTGAACAGCTCCGCCTGCGCCTCCAGCAGCGGCGCCATCTCGCCCCAGTCGATGTCGCCGTGGTCGTGGTGATGGCCGTGGTGGCCGTGATGGAGGTCGTGGTGCTGCTGCTGGTGGTCGTGGTCCTCGTGCGCCATGGGGTCAGCCTCTCGTCCGGATGCCGCCAGCCTGCGCCGACGCACCGCCACCGGGCCACTGTCCTTGCCGTAACGGCAAAAGCGCCGCAGAAGAAAATCAGGTGCGGCGAGGACGTCCGGGCACCCACGATGGCGTCATGAACGACGAGATGGTGGAGCGCTTCCTCGAAGACGGTTTCGTGAAGATCGAGGGCGCCTTTCCACGACGCGTCGCCGAGCACTGCTCACGGCTGCTGTGGCGGGAGACGGGATACGCCCCCGAGGACCCCGGCACCTGGAAGGATCCCGTGCACTGGGTGTACGAGATGGCGCAGGGTCCGTTCGCGGCCGCCGTCAACACCCACGTGCTGCACGATGCCTTCGACATGCTGGTCGGTGAGGGCCGTTGGCAGTCACGCTACTCGCTGGGCAGTTTCCCGCTGCGCTTCCCGCACGAGGAGGAGCCCGCGGACGCCGGCTGGCACATCGAGGGCAGCTATGTACCCGAAGGCGCCCAGCACCCGCACACGAACCTGCGGTCGAAGGACCGCGCCCTGCTCATGCTGTTCCTGTTCAGCGACGTCTCCGAGGACGACGCCCCGACCCGCATCCGGGTCGGCTCGCATCTCGACGTACCGCCGGTCCTGGCGCCGTACGGCGAGGCGGGCGCCTCCTTCCTGGAACTCGGCCCCCAGGTCGCCGAGGCCTCGGCGCACCGCCCGCTCGCGTACGCCACCGGGCGTCCGGGCGACGTCTACCTCTGCCACCCCTTCCTGGTCCACGCCGCCCAGCCGCACCACGGCACCCGGCCCCGTTTCATGGCGCAGCCGCCGCTGCACCCGATGGAGCCGTACGAACTGGAGCGGGCCGACGGCCACTACTCGGCGGTGGAGTTCGCGATCCGCCGGGGCCTGGCCCAGGAGGGCCAGGCCCTGTCGTTTGGCCCCGCGACGCCGGGATGATCCAAACGACAGGGCCTGGACCCCGGCGGGGCGGCTCACCCCGTCAGGACAGGGGCGGGTACGCGTTCTGCATCAGCTGCCGGAACTGCGCCGAGAACCAGTGGCCGGACAGCGGGGCGTCGGGCAGGGCGCCGGACATGTTGTAGTTGTTGCGCGGATTGCCCGTGTAGGTCGGGTCGCACATCCGGTCGAAGCCCTTGCCCTCGTCGTTCGGGATCTCCTTGCTGGCGCCGTCGGACTCACCCGGCGGCTTCATCCAGACGTACGCGTCGATCCCGGTGGCCGGGTTGGCCTGCGGGCGCTCGCCGAGGCCGGCCCCGGACTGGTTGCACCAGTTGCCGACGTGGAAACGGCGGTCGTAGCGGCCGCCCTCGACGTACGTGTCGACGTTCGTCGTCGCACCGGGTCCGGTCGGCCGTGCACTGCCGCCCCAGCCGTTGCGGGAGGTGTCGATCAGCATGCCGACACCTGCGTTGAACCCGGCCGTGACCGCCTGGTTGCGGAAGGCCTGCGCGAAGGACAGCTCGTCGGTGTACCGGTTCCAGTCCACCCACTTGGACTCGCGGACCGACTTGCCGCCGACCGTGTCGTCGATGCTGAAGTTGTTCTCCTTCAGGGCGCTGAAGTTGGCCGTGTTGGTGATGAAGCCGTGCACGTCGTTGACGGTGGCGCCCTCGGTGGTGGCCGCCTCCTTCATCAGTGCGGCGCTGGGGGCGAAGTTGTCGTCCCAGCCGATCCAGCCGTGGTGGCCGGCGTCGATGTAGTTGTAGACGTTGGGTACGTCACCAAGCTTGTTCAGGGCGTAGCCGACGCCCTTCTGGTAGTTGCCGTTGGCCTTCATCACATCGCACTGGGGCGTGGCGGTCGGACGGCTGCCGGTGTTGGTGACCAGGTTCGGCAGCGAGTCGATCTCGATGGCGTTCACGATCCGCAGCGAGGCGTACTTCGGGTCGGCGAGGATCGCGGCGATCGGGTCGATGTACTCGGTCTTGTAGCGCCCGATCTCCGTCGGTCCGAGCTCGCCGTTGGAGGCGAGGGCGGAGCAGTCGCGGCCCGGCAGGTTGTAGATGACCAGCTGGACGACGAGCTCGCCGGAGCCCTTCTGACGCAGCGCCTCGTCGAGGTGGGCGCGCAGGCCCATCTTGCCGTTGGCGCCGTTGACGGCGGCGATGCGGTCGAGCCAGACACCGGTGGGCTGGTCGGCGACGCGGCTGCCACCCGGCTCGGCGGCGGCGTTCGCGGACCACTGCGGGTTCACGTACACCTTGGCGCCGGAGTACGGGTTGTCGACCCGCGGGCCGGTCGGGTCGGGCGGCGGATCCGTGGGACCCCCCGAGCCGTCGTCGACGTTGCAGGCCACGCCGTCGAGGGTGAAGGTGGCCGGGATCGCGTTGGTGCCGCTGTAGGAGGCCTGGAAGCCGAAGCTGACCGAACCGCCGGTGGACAGCGTCCCGTTGTAGGACTCGTTGGCCGCGGTGACGGCCGCACCGCTCTGGCTCACCTTGGCGTTCCAGCCGCTGGTGATCTTCTGGTTCCCGGCGTACGACCACTTGACCGACCAGTTCGACTTGGCGGCGCCCTGGTTGGTGACCGTGACGGCGGCGGTGAAGCCGGTGTCCCACTGGTTCTGCACCTTGTAGTCGACGGTGCAGGGCACGGCGGCCGTGCCGACCGGGTCGGGGTGCGCGGCGAGCGCGGTCCCCGAGGCCCCGGCGACCAGCGCCAGGGCGGCGAGCATCGCTGTTCTGGTACGAGTCATGAGTGCGGGTTTCCTTCTGCGTGAGGGAGGTTGTCCGTCGAGGGCGCGCAGGTGAGCACGCGGCCCGTTGCCGTACGAGGTGGGGGGGTTGTGGCGTGGCTGGAGAACCGCCGTCCCGGACGCCGGGCAGGACCACCGTCGCCACGGCGATCGGCCCGACCATGACGCGAGGAACCCGGCGTCGACACGCGCGCCGGTGCCGACCGCGCCGGCGAAGGCTGAAAGTACTGAACGCGGGGGGTGTCGCATGAGCGACTCCTTGCAGATCAAGCGCGTCGGGACGGACGCGTCGACTGATGGAACCGCTCCCACTGGTGCCCATGAAGCTAGCGCCAAGTGACGCTGAAGGACAGAGGAGTTACTGACTTTCGCTCAACTGAACGCATCGAATCTTTTCGACTCTTCAAGCACCTTGACCGCTTGCATACCCGTCCCCACTATGGGAGCGCTCCCACTGGTTCAAGCCTTGACCTCTCCGAGCCGCGAGGAGGAACCAGCACGTGCATCCCCCACGCAGACGCAGGGCCGTACGACGGTTGTGGACGGCCGTCGTAGCGACCTTGGCGCTTCCCTTGACGATGTTGAGTACGGGTTCGACTCCCGCTCAGGCGGCGGCACTTCAGTGCAGTGTCGACTACAGGACCAACGACTGGGGTTCGGGTTTCACCGCGGACCTGACCCTCACCAACCGCGGAACGGACGCCATCGACGGCTGGACCCTGACGTACAGCTACGCGGGCAACCAGAAGCTCAGCAACGGCTGGAACGGCACCTGGTCGCAGTCCGGGCAGTCGATCACGGTGAAGGACGCCGGGCACAACAAGCGGATCGCCGCCGGTGCCGCCGTCTCCACCGGTGCCCAGTTCAGCTACAGCGGCGCCAACGCCGCCCCGACGAACTTCGCGATCAACGGCACCGCCTGCACCGGCGCCCACCAGCCCCCCATCACCGTACTGACCAGCCCGGCGGCGGGCGCCGTCTACACCAGCGGTGACGCCGTGCCGCTCGCGGCGACCGCGGCCGCCGCGGACGGCGCGTCGATCAGCAAGGTCGAGTTCTACGACGACACCACACTGCTGGGCACGGACACCACGGCGCCCTACTCGCTGTCGGTCTCCAGCCTTGCCGTGGGCGGCCATTCGCTGCTGGCCAAGGCGTACGACAGCCTGGGCGCGTCCGCCGAGTCCACTCCCGTCGGCATCACCGTGGCCTCGGGCCCCGCCGTGGTGGCCTCAGCGACCCAACTGGCCGTGCAGGCGGGCAAGTCCGGCTCCTACGACGTGAAGCTGTCCACCCAGCCGTCCTCGAACGTGACCGTGACCACCGCCCGGACCGGCGGCAACTCCGGCCTGTCGGTGACCGGTGGCGCCTCGCTCACCTTCACGCCCTCGAACTGGAACACCGCCCAGAAGGTGACCATCACGGCCGACAGCTCCGGCACCGGCTCGGCGACCTTCGAGTCGTCCGCCGACGGCCACGCGAAGGCCTCGGTCACGGTGACCCAGATCGCGGCGGCGAAGGTGTACGACGCCCGCTTCCTGGAGATGTACGGCAAGATCACCAACCCGGCGAACGGCTACTTCTCGCCCGAGGGCATCCCGTACCACTCGGTCGAGACGCTGATCGTCGAGGCACCGGACCACGGCCACGAGACCACGTCCGAGGCCTACAGCTACCTGCTGTGGCTGCAGGCGATGTACGGCAAGGTCACGGGTGACTGGTCCAAGTTCAACGGCGCCTGGGAGATCATGGAGAAGTACATGATCCCCACCCGCGCCGACCAGCCGGCCAACTCCTTCTACAACGCCTCCAAGCCGGCGACGTACGCGCCCGAGCTGGACACGCCGAACCAGTACCCGGCCAAGCTCGACACCGGGGTCTCGGTCGGCCGGGACCCGATCGCGGCCGAACTGAAGAGCGCGTACGGCACGGACGACATCTACGGCATGCACTGGATCCAGGACGTCGACAACGTCTACGGCTACGGCAACGCGCCGGGCAAGTGCGCGGCGGGGCCGACGGACCAGGGACCGTCGTACATCAACACCTTCCAGCGCGGTCCGCAGGAGTCGGTGTGGGAGACGGTGCCGCACCCGACCTGCGACGCCTTCAAGTACGGCGGCAAGAACGGCTACCTGGACCTGTTCACCGGTGACGCCTCCTACGCCAAGCAGTGGAAGTTCACCAACGCCCCGGATGCCGACGCGCGTGCGGTGCAGGCCGCGTACTGGGCCGACAAGTGGGCCGACGAGCAGGGCAAGGGCGGCCAGATCTCCGCGACCGTGGCCAAGGCCGCGAAGATGGGCGACTACCTGCGCTACGCGATGTACGACAAGTACTTCAAGAAGATCGGCAACTGCGTCGGTCCGTCGACCTGCCCGGCCGGCACCGGCAAGGACGCCTCGATGTACCTGCTGTCCTGGTACTACGCCTGGGGCGGTGCCACCGACACCTCGGCGGGCTGGGCCTGGCGCATCGGCTCCAGCCACGCGCACGGCGGCTACCAGAACCCGATGGCCGCGTACGCCCTGGCCAACTACGCCGACCTGAAGCCCAAGTCGGCGACGGGACAGGCGGACTGGGCCAAGTCCCTGGAACGGCAGATCGAGTTCTACCGCTGGCTGCAGTCCAGCGAGGGCGCGATCGCGGGCGGGGCGACCAACAGCTGGGCGGGCCGGTACGCCACGCCGCCCGCGGGCAAGTCGACCTTCTACGGCATGTACTACGACCAGCAGCCCGTCTACCACGACCCGCCGTCCAACCAGTGGTTCGGCTTCCAGGCGTGGTCGATGGAGCGGGTGGCCGAGTACTACCAGCAGACGGGGAACGCGGCCGCGAAGGCCGTCCTCGACAAGTGGGTCGACTGGGCGCTGTCCGAGACGACCGTCAACCCGGACGGCACCTTCCGGATCCCGGCGACGCTTCAGTGGTCGGGGCAGCCCGACACCTGGAACCCGTCGAGTCCGGGCGCCAACAGCGGGCTCCATGTCACCGTCGCCGACTACACCGACGACGTCGGTGTGGCGGCCGCGTACGCCAAGACCCTGACGTACTACGCCGACCGCTCCGGTGACACCGCGGCCGCGACCACGGCCAAGGCGCTCCTGGACGGCATGTGGAAGAACCACCAGGACGACCTCGGCATCGCCGTCCCGGAGACCCGCGCGGACTACAACCGCTTCGACGACCCGGTCCACATCCCGAGCGGCTGGACGGGCACCATGCCGAACGGGGACGCGATCAACTCGTCGTCGACCTTCGACTCGATCCGCTCGTTCTACAAGGACGACCCGGCCTGGTCGAAGATCGAGGCGTATCTCGCGGGCGGTGCGGCGCCGTCGTTCACGTACCACCGGTTCTGGGCCCAGGCGGACATCGCCCTGGCCATGGGTTCGTACGCGGAGCTTCTCGAATAGGTCCCCGCCGGGCGCTCCGCGGGTCGGGCGGTGTCCTGCCCCGGGTCCCCATCCGTTGTGGCTGGTCGCGCCCACGCGGCGGAGCCGCATCCGGAAGCGGTCCCGCGTCCCTCACGGGGCACCGCAGGCACCGCCTCTTCCCCGGAACCGCCTGAAAGGTTCCGCGTACGCGGTCTCGTCACCTGACGGCGAGGCCTGTGTGCCGGGCGGCCCCCTCCCGCACGGGGGGCCGCCCGGCACTTGCGCCCTGCGTGGAAAGCACTTGCCCCGACGCGCTTCTGCGTTCCCCCCACGTCCGGGAAAGGACACCCCGTGCGAAGAACCCGCATCCTCACGGCGGTGCTGGCACTCGCGGCCGGCCTGCTCGCGGGCATTCCGCCCGCGCTGGCCGCCGACAGGGCCCCGCAGACGGCTCTCGCCGCCGACACCTACACCTGGAAGAACGCCCGCATCGACGGCGGCGGTTTCGTCCCCGGCATCGTCTTCAACCGCAACGAGAGGAACCTCGCCTACGCCCGCACCGACATCGGCGGCGCCTACCGCTGGCAGCAGTCGACGAAGACCTGGACGCCGCTGCTGGACTCCGTGGGCTGGGACGACTGGGGGCACACGGGCGTGGTGAGCCTGGCGTCCGACTCCGTCGACCCGAACCGGGTGTACGCGGCGGTGGGCACGTACACCAACGGCTGGGACCCGAATAACGGCGCGGTCATGCGCTCCTCCGACCGGGGCGCCAGCTGGCAGAAGACGAACCTGCCGTTCAAGCTGGGCGGCAACATGCCGGGCCGCGGCATGGGTGAGCGGCTGGCGGTCGACCCGAACAAGAACAGCGTGCTGTACCTGGGCGCCCCCAGCGGCAAGGGGTTGTGGCGGTCGACGGACTTCGGGGTGACCTGGTCGCAGGTGGCGAACTTCCCCAACGCCGGCAATTACGTGCAGGATCCGAGCGACACCAGCGGGTACGCCAGCGACAACCAGGGGATCGTCTGGGTCACGTTCGACGAGTCCACGGGGACGTCCCGGAACGCCACGAAGACGCTCTACGTCGGTGTCGCCGACAAGGACAACGCCGTGTACCGCTCGACCGACGCGGGGGCCACCTGGTCCCGGGTCGCCGGGCAGCCCACGGGACACCTGGCGCACAAGGGCGTCCTAAACGCGACGAACGGCTACCTCTACCTCGCCTACAGCGACAAGGGCGGCCCCTACGACGGCGGCAAGGGCCGGTTGTGGCGGTACGCCACGGCGACCGGGACCTGGAAGGACATCAGCCCGGTGGCGGAGGCCGACACGTACTACGGCTTCAGCGGGCTGACCGTCGACCGGCTGAAGCCAGGCACGGTGATGGCGACGGCGTACAGCTCCTGGTGGCCGGACACCCAGATCTTCCGTTCGACCGACAGCGGCGGAACCTGGACGAAGGCGTGGGACTACACGTCGTACCCCACCCGCGAGAACCGCTACACGATGGACGTCTCCTCGTCGCCCTGGCTGACCTGGGGCGCCGACCCGTCACCGCCCGAGCAGACCCCGAAGCTCGGCTGGATGACGGAGGCCCTGGAGATCGACCCGTTCGACTCGGACCGCATGATGTACGGCACGGGCGCGACGATCTACGGCACCGAGAACCTCACCGGCTGGGACAGCGGAGCCAAGTTCACCATCAAGCCGATGGTGCAGGGCCTGGAGGAGACGGCCGTCAACGACCTCGCCTCTCCCCCGTCGGGCGCGCCGCTGCTCAGCGCTCTGGGCGACATCGGCGGCTTCCGTCACACGGACCTGGACAAGGTCCCGTCGATGATGTTCACCCAGCCCGATTTCACCACGACCACGAGCCTGGACTTCGCCGAGTCGAACCCGAGCGCGGTCGTGCGGGTCGGCAATCTGGACTCCGGTCCGCACATCGCGTTCTCGACGGACAACGGGGCCAACTGGTTCGCGGGGACCGACCCCTCGGGCGTCAGTGAGGGCGGCACGGTGGCCGCGGCGGCCGACGGCAGCCGGTTCGTGTGGAGTCCCGGCGGTACGGGCGTGCGGTACACACAGGGCTTCGGCACCTCGTGGCAGACGTCGAGCGGGATCCCGGCCGGCGCGGTCGTCGAGTCCGACCGGGTGGACCCGAAGGTCTTCTACGGCTTCAAGTCCGGGAAGTTCTACGTCAGTACGGACGGCGGCGCCACCTTCACCGCGTCCTCGGCCACCGGGCTGCCGAGTGATGACAGCGTCCGCTTCAAGGCGCTGCCCGGGACCAAGGGCGACGTCTGGCTGGCGGGCGGCGCGTACGGCCTGTGGCACTCGACGGACGGCGGCGCGAGCTTCACCAGGCTCTCGAACGTCGAGCAGGCCGACACGATCGGCTTCGGCAAGGCGGCGCCGGGAGCCTCGTACCAGACCCTCTACACCAGCGCGAAGATCGGCGGCGTCCGCGGCATCTTCCGCTCCACCGACAAGGGCGCGAGTTGGACCCGTATCAACGACGACGCCCACCAGTGGGGCTGGACGGGAGCGGCGATCACGGGTGACCCGCGGGTGTACGGGCGCGTGTACGTGGCGACCAACGGGCGCGGGGTCGTCTACGGCGACACCTCCGACAGCGGCACGACGGATCCCGGGCCCGGCCCCGATCCGACGCCCACCGGCGGTTGCACGGTGACGTACACGGTCACCAGCCAGTGGTCGGGCGGCTTCCAGGCGGACGTGCGGCTCACCAACACCGGCGCCGGAGCCTGGAGCGGCTGGTCGCTCGGCTGGTCCTTCGCCGACGGCCAGCGGATCACCCAGGCGTGGAACGCCGAGCACACCCAGTCGGGGGCTGCGGTGACCGCGAAGAACGTCGGCTGGAACGGGAACGTGGCGGCCGGTTCGTCCGTGAGTTTCGGGTTCACGGGGAGTTGGTCGGGCGCCAACGCGAAACCGGCCGCGTTCAAGCTGGGTGACCGTGGTTGCAAGGTGAGTTGAGCCCGGGGCGCGTGCCGGCTCCCAGGCACGCGCCCCGGGCCGTCTGCTACCGCTTCCACTCCCCGGCCTGCTGGGCGAAGCCCGAGTCCATCGCGAAGGTGACGGTCGCCGCCTTCGACGCCCTTGAGGGCGAACGTGTCCCCGACCTCGGCGACCTCGGACGCGGCGCTGCTCTTGTCGTCGGCGGGCTCCTTCCCGTCGCCGCCGCCGGCCGTCCGGGGCGTGCACACCGCCGGACGTGGAGCGGTGGCCATGCCGCCACCGCCTGGGGAACCTCCCGGGAAGGCGGACGGGCCTCGTCTGTCCCCACCGCGCGCACCGGGACCGCCGGTTCCGCGTGGCGGACCGCACGCGACGGGAGAGCTGTCAGCCGTACCGCGCCATCAGTTCCCGTACGGTCGCCGCGATCCGCTCCCGCAGGGCCACGGGCCGGAGAACCTCGATGTCCGCGCCCAGCCGCAGGAACTCCCCGTGCGCGTGGTCGACGGACTCGATGGGGACGGTGGCCAGCGTCCAGCCCTCCTCGTCGGTACGCCCGTTGTCCCGGACCGCCACCGCCATCGGCCCGTCGAGCCGCGCACCGGGAGCCAGCCGGACCAGCGCCTCGCCCTGCCGGAGCCGGTCGTGGAAGTCGCGCTGGTACGCCGCCCAGTAGGCGGCCAGCTCGAAGTCGTCGGACCGGGTGAACTCCTCGTCCGACGCGGTCAGTTCCAGGATCTGGTCGACGCGGAAGGTACGGGGGCCAGGACCCGCGACGACGTACCAGCGGCCCGCCTTGAGGACGAGCCCGTACGGCTCCAGACGGCGCTCCACATCGGTGGGCTCGTGCCAGCGGCGATACCGCACGTGCAGGACGCGGCTGTGCCAGACGGCGTCGGCCACCGCGGGAAGGTACGGGGTCTCGTCGGCGTCGGCGTACCAGCCCGGTGCGTCCAGGTGGAAGCGGCCGCTGATCCGGTCGGCGTGGCCGCGCAGTTCCACGGGCAGCGCGGCCCGGACCTTGAGCTGGGCGGTGGCCAGGACCGAGCCGAGACCGAGCTGGGCGGCTGGGCCGGGGGCCCCGGCGAGGAAGAGGGCCTCGGCCTCGCCGGTGGTCAGTCCGGTGAGGCGGGTGCGGTAGCCGTCGAGGAGGCGGTAGCCACCGGCGTGCCCGGCGTCGCCGTACAGCGGGACGCCGGCCGCCCCCAGCGCCTCGACGTCCCGGTAGACCGTGCGCACCGACACCTGCAGTTCCTCGGCGAGTTGCGCGGCCGTCATCCGGCCGCGGGTCTGGAGCAGCAGGAGGATCGAGACGAGTCGGCTGGACTTCACTGCCACAGGATGTCAGTGAAGCGCCTCTAGCGTGCCGCCATGCCTTTCAGCGAAAAGCTGCTGACCGTGCCGCCGCCCGTCGAGGTGGCCGGGCGGCACGTCAAGCGCTACCACGTCACCACCGAGCCCGCGGGCATAGCGCCCGAGGTCGCGAAGGCGGCGTACGAGATCCTGCCCAAGCTGCTGCCGGAGCCGGACGGCACGCCGCCCGCGACCTTCGTGGTGCTGCACCGGGGCGGCGACGACGGCGCCTACCTGAACGCCTACAGCTGGGTGTGGGACAACGTCCTGCACTTCCGGGGCGCCGCGGCGGGCCAGCCGGTGCTGGGCTGCCCGGACCTCGACCCCACCCACTTCACCGTCACGGACCTGCCGTGGATCGGCTGCGTCTGGGAGCTCCCGCCGATCCTGCACGAACGAAACGCCTGGGTACGGCACCTGCTCGCGCCCGAAGTCCCGGACCTCGCGGCCTACCTGGCCGACTCCCTGCCCGAAGGAACCACTGGAGACCGCACATGAGCAGCGCGCACGACTTCGACTTCTTCCACGGCGAGTGGGAGGTCCTCAACCGCCGCCGCACCGACTTCCTCGACCCGGACAGCGGCTGGGAGGAGTTCCCCGCGACCAGCTGGTGCCGGCCGCTGTTCGACGGGGCCGCGAACCTCGATGAGATCGACATGCCGAGGCTGTCGGCGAAGGGTGCGACGCTGCGGCTGTTCGACGGGGAGACGCAGCGGTGGTCGCTGCACTGGGCGTCAAGCGTGAGCGGGAAGCTCTTCCCGCCCGTCGTCGGCCGGTTCGAGGGCGGGCGTGGCGAGTTCTACGGCGACGACGTCCATGACCACCAGGAGGTGCGGGTCCGGTTCGTGTGGTCGGGTGTCTCGCCGCGGTCGGCCCGCTGGGAGCAGGCGTTCTCCGTGGACGGCGGGCGGACCTGGCTGACCAACTGGACCATGGACTTCACCCGGGCTTGCGGAACGCCCGCAGGGTGAACACCGGGTCGGGGCGGGGCACGTCCTGGTCCGGCAGCCGTGCCAGCCGGGCGGCGAACTCGTCTGCGAGGGGATCACCGGGCGGCAGGGTGACGAACCAGCCGCGACGCAGGTCGGCGATGGTGCGGCGGGGGCTGCGGCCCTGTCCGCGGCCGGTGAAGCGGGCCCGGCCGGACGGGAGCAGGCCGTGGCCGAGGGCGTACGACTCGACCACGGCCGCCGCGTCCCGGGCCGGGCTGCGCGGGCGGGACGCGAGTACGGCATCGATGTCACTGCCCACGTTGTGGGCGGCGGCCTTGTCGACCGTGGTGACATAGACCCCGCCCGGCCGCAGCACCCGGGCGCACTCCGCGACGACCGCCCGCGCGTCCTCGTCGCTCTGCGCCAGATGCAGCAGCCACACGCTGCTGACGGCGTCGAAGCGGCCGTCCTGGAACGGCAGCCGCCGGCCGTCCGCGAGCACCACGGCGCCCGGCAGCCGGGCGGCGGCCTGCCGGGCCATGTTGGTCGCGAGGTCGACGCCGGTGACGCGCAGGCCGTCCCGTTCGGCGAGCCGTCGCGTGACGATGCCGGTGCCGCACGCCACGTCGAGCAGGCGCCGCGTCCCCTCCGGCAGGAGTCCGAGCACCGCCCGGGCCGCGGCCGCCGCCCTGGGTTCGCCGCCGCGCGAGGCGTCGTACCGCTGCGCTTCCTCGTCGTAGTCGAGCACGCGCCTCAGTGTGCCCCGTGGCCCGGGGCGAGCGCCTCGATCTTCCGCGCGAGGTCGAAGTCCCGCTCGGTCACCGCGGCCACGGTGTGCGTGTTCACGGTGAGGGACACGGTGTTGTAGCCGAGGGTGAGGTCGGAGTGGTGGTCGAGCTCCTCCTGGACCTGGGCGATGTGGACGACCATCGCCGTGGCCGCGAAGTGCGAGGGCAGCCGGTAGGAGCGCGCGATGCGGTCGCCGTCCAGCGACCAGCCGGGCAGCTCCGCGAGCCGGTCCTCGATCTCCTTCTGCGACAGCGGTTCGAGGGGCATGGCCTCGCTCCTTCCTGGACGGGGGGTTCCTCCTCAGACTGCCACAGCCGGAGCTCCGCCGGCCGTTCGGCGCGGCGCCGGGCCGGTGCCCGGTCGCACCACGCCGTCCCGTCCCGGAGGCGGTGGCCACAGCGCGACCACTTCCACGCGCTCCTCGACTACGGTCGTACCCATGACCACTGCCACGCCCCGAGACGCCGCGCCGCCCGCCACCGCACCGGTCGACCGGGGCGTGGGCCCCCTGCTACGGGCCTGGCGGGAGCAACGGCGGGTCAGCCAGTTGGAGTTGGCGCTGCGGGCCGACTCCTCGGCGCGGCACATCAGCTTCATCGAGACGGGCCGTTCGCGTCCGAGCGAGGAGATGGTGCTGCGGCTGGCCGAACATCTGGACGTGCCGGTGCGCGAGCGCAACGCGCTGCTGCTGGCGGCCGGCTACGCCCCCCGCTATCCGGAGACCCCGCTGACCGATCCCGCGCTGGACGCGCTCCGCGCGGGCCTGGAGCGCCTGATCCAGGGCTACGAGCCCTACCCCGCCGTGGTGGTCGACGCGATGTACAACGTCCACGCGGCCAACCGGGGCATCCTGATGCTGCTCGACGGCGTCCCCGAGCACCTTCTGGCACCCCCGCTGAACGCGATGCGCCTGACCCTGCACCCGGAGGGCCTCGCACCGCGCATCCGCAACCTGCGCGAGTGGCGCGGGCACCTGCTCGACCAGATGGCCCGGCAGATCGCGCTGCGCCGTTCGGAGCCGCTGAAGAAGCTGTACGAGGAGGTGGCGGCCTATCCGGTGCCGCCCGAGACACCCGGAAGCGAGCCGGCCGAGCCGGTCCCGTACTTCGCGCTGCCGATGCAGGTCGAGCACGAGGGCCGCGTGCTGTCCTTCATCTCCTCCATCTCCACCTTCAACACGCCGATGGACGTGACCGTCGCCGAACTGGCCGTCGAGACCTTCCTCCCGGCCGACCCGGCGACGGTCAAGTACCTTCAGTCGATGGTGGCCTGACGCATCTTCAGCGCCGCGTGCTGGAGCACGGCGAACCCGGCGACGGTGAGCGCCTGGAGCACGGTCCACACGGCGCCGGCGGTGGTCGGCGACAGCCACAGCGCCAGCGCGGCGAGACTCACCACGGCCCAGGCGAGGTTGGCCTCGATCACGGCCCGCACGGGGAACGCGGCGGGCCGGGGACGGGAGGCGAGCAGTCCGACGCCCGCTCCGTACACGGTGAGGAACGCGCCGAGTCCGAGCAACAGGCCCGAGTCCACCCCGAGGAGACGGCCGAGAGGGCCGGACACCGCGAGGTAGGCGATCCCGTTCGCCCCGGTCACCACGGCGTCCAGGGCCAGGAAGCGGCGCAGCACGGTCTGCGGGTCGGAGGTCCGGGCGAGCGCGGCGAGCGAGGTGGCGGACATGGTGAATCACCCTCCGTCGAGGTCGAGTTGCGATGCCGAGGCCCGGACTCCGGAACGGAGTGCGCCGCCCCGGAACCCGGTGCCCCAACGATCCCGCGCACCCGTGACGGGGTCGATTACCCGGGAGGTAATGCGGGCGACGACCCGGCAGCGGTGGCCGACGCCTCCGCACCGCACCCCAGGCAAGGCCCCGCGACGCCGGCGTGATCAATGCAGCTGGTGGGGGCAGGTGGCGGGCCGGACGGTACCGGACAGGGAGGGGTGGGCGCGGGCGGCGCGCAGCAGCGTGGCGGCACCGCGGACGGCAGCGGTGTGCGGCCGCGGGACCACGTACAGCGGTGCGTGCAGCCGGCCGACCAGGCGATGGGTGATCTCGGGACGCAAGGCGCCCCCGCCGGCCAGGAGTGCGCCGCGCCGCAGGGCGTCGGAGGTGAGCGAGGTGCGGTCCTGGCGGAGCATCGCGGTCGCGATCCTGCAGCTGCTGCCGCAGCATCGAGACCACCACGTCGGCGATCCGCTCCGGTTGCGTGCTCTCGTCCAGGTCACCCGTGCCCAGGGCGGCGCGGCGCGCGTCGGTGACGGCGCCGTCGCACAGCAGGACCACCTCGGTGAGCTGAGCACCGATGTCCACCACCAGCAACGGCCCCGACAGGTCCGCGTCGGCGGCCAGGGCGACGCACCGGGCGCCGGGTACGGTCAGGACGCCGCGCGGTCGCAGCACGTCCACCGCGGCCCGCGCCTGCGTACGGTAGGCGGCGCCGCCCAGGACGGGAACGGCGACGACCACCACGGGGCGGGTGATGCGGGGCAGGCGGGGGCCCAGCAGACGGTGCAGCATCCGGGCGCACCCCGGGGTGTCGACGATGGCTCCGCGTCGGACGGGGTACACCGCGCCGGTGCCGGGGTGGGGCGGGGCGGGTATGCCGCCCGCGCCGAGGTGGGGCAGGGCGGGCCCGCCGCCCGCGCCGGGGAGAGGCGGGGTGGGGCCGCCGTCGGAGCCGGGGAAGGTCACGGTGGGGACGTCGACGGTCACGCCCTTGCCGGCGATCCAGGCGCGGGTGCGTCCGCTGCCCATGTCGAGGGCGACGCCGCAGCAGCGCCGGCACACCGGCCGCATCCGGTGCCGGGCGGCGTCGGTGCGCGAAGGCCGGATGCCGGTCACCGGGCCGCCTCCCTGACCTGCTGGCAGCGGGCGCAGTAGCGGGCCTGCGGCACGATCATCAGCCGTTCCCGGTCGATGGCGCGCCGGCAGAGGTGACACAGGCCGTAGGAGCCCTCGTCCATACGGGCGAGGGCCGCCTCGACGTCGGTGAGGACCACCCGGGCCGAGGCGGCGAGCTTGACGTGGACCTCGATCTGCGAGGCGGCGCGCCGCCGGAGCCGGTCCTCGGCGCGGGCGGTGACGGGCCCGATGAGCTGCCGCACCTGCTCCTGGCGGAACAGACGCTGCTCGTGCAGGTTCTCGCGCAGCGTCAAGACGGTCCAGCGGCACCGCGCCAACCTGCTGAAGAAACTCGGGCTGCGCGACCGTCTGGAACTCACCCGGTACGCCATCCGCGCCGGCCTGGTCGAGCCCTGACCTGCCGGCCCGGGACCGCACACCACGACGAGAGGGGGCCGGTGCATGCACCGCACCGCGGTCACCGCCCCCTGAGGCAGCGGCCGGTCCCTCGCCGCCCCGGCGCCGGCGGCCGTCGTGCCGGCGCTGCTGAGCTCTCGCGCTCCGGCTCCGCCACCGCGGAACGCCAGGCGCCCGCCGGGGCCGCGGTCTCCTGCCACGGCCGTGAGGCAGGGGGCCCGCGCCGCCGTCGCACGGGCCCCGGCGGCAACGGGCCGTACCGGACGGCACGTTCGCACTTACGCGGGAACGTGGCACACTGCACCCGTACTTTCGGCGCGTAGGGGAGGCGTGGCGTGAGTGAGCGGCGGCCCGCGCCCACCGTGGGCCAGGTGGTGCTCGGTAAGCGCCTGCAGGAGCTGCGGGAGTCGGCGGGGCTGGGGCGTGACGAGGCGGCACGCGTGCTGCGGGTGGCCGCGGCGACCGTGCGGCGCATGGAGACGGCCGAGGTCGCGCTGAAGATCCCTTACGTGCAGGTGCTGCTGGAGACGTACGGCGTACCGCAGGACGAGGCGGCCGCGTTCGTCGACCTGGCGGAGGAGGCCAACCAGCCGGGCTGGTGGCAGCGGTTCCACGACGTGCTCCCGGACTGGTTCAGCCTGTACGTGAGTCTGGAGGGCGCCGCCCGCATCGTCCGCTCCTACGAGCCGCACTTCGTGCCGGGCCTGCTCCAGACGGAGGCCTACGCCCGTGCCGTGCTGGAGGCCGGGACGATCGGCCAGAGCGGGCCGGAGACCGTGGAGCGGCACGTGGCGCTGCGCATGCGGCGGCAGCGGCTTCTGGAGCGGCCCGACCCGCCCCACCTGTGGGTGATCATGGACGAGACGGTGCTGCTGCGTCCGGTGGCCGCCCGCGGCGAGGTGATGCGCGGCCAGCTGGACAAGCTGCTGGAGTTCGCCGAGCGCGACCGGGTCACCCTGCAGATCGCGGAGTTCGCCTCCGGGCCGCACCCGGGGACCTACGCCCCCTTCACGCTGTTCCGTTTCGCCGAGCCCGAACTGCCCGACATGGTCTACACCGAGTACCTCTCCGGCGCGCTGTACCTGGACTCCCGCAAGGAGGTCGCGGCGCATCTGGAGGTCCTCGACCACATGTCGACGGCCGCCGCGTCGGCCGAGCGCACGAAGAAGATCCTGCGGGAGCGCCGCGAGGACTTCTGACCGGTGTACGGCGACCCTTCCGGCCCCGGCCGGCGACCTGTGCACGACCGCGACGCATCCCGAGGAGAAGATTCCGCATGACCGGACCCGACGCCACGTCCACCCGCGTCGACACCAGCAGACCGCACCCGGCCCGTGTGTACGACTGGTGGCTGGGCGGCAAGGACAACTACCCGGTGGACGAGGAGCTGGCTCGCAGAATCCTCGCCGTGGACGGCACGGTGTTACGGGGAGCACGCGCCAACCGCCGGTTCATGCATCGGGCGGTGCGCACCGCCGCCGAGTCCGGGATACGCCAGTTCCTGGACATCGGCACGGGCATCCCCACCGAGCCCAACCTGCACCAGGTGGCGCAGGCCGTGGCACCGGAGTCCAAGGTCGTGTACGCGGACAACGACCCGATCGTGCTGCGGCACGCGGAGGCGCTGCTGCACGGGTCGGCGGAGGGCCGCACCGACTACGTGCAGGCGGACGTCCGTGACATCGACACCCTGCTGGGCCGGGCCCGGGAGTCCCTCGACCTCGCCGAACCGGTCGCCTTGTCGCTGGTCGCGCTCACCCACTACCTGAGCGACGACCCCGCGGGCGACGACGTGTACGGGCTGCTCCGCCAGTACGTCGCGGCGCTCGCCCCGGGCAGCTACCTGATCCTCTCCCAGGTCACCCCGGACCTGAGCCCCGAGGCCGTCGAGAAGGCCGCGAACCACTTCCGGCGCAGCGGCACCCCCTTCTTCCCCCGGTCGCTCGCCGCGTTCTCCCGCTTCTTCGACGGTCTGGAACTGCTCGGCCCCGGCGTGATCCCCGTGCACGGCTGGCGCCCCGAGCCGGTGGACGTGGCCGCCCAGGCCGAGGGCATCGTGCCCGTGTACGCGGGGGTCGCCCGCAAGGTCTGACCCGTACGGGTGCCGTGAAGGGGTGCGCTCCCGCGCTCCGCCCTAGGTTCGGGACCAGGGCCCTGGGCAAGCAAGGGAGCGCCTGTGACCGACACGCGAATACCGCCCGCTCCGCCCGCCGAGCCGGGCGCGGCGCTGCTGGAGGCCGGGAGGTTCTTCCGGCCCGGCACGCCCGCGCCCGGTCCGCACGGCGTCGAGCCGGCCGGCGGGCGGGAGGAGGACGCCCTCTCCTGGTCCACCTGCTCCCCCACGCGGGTCCGTCACCCGTACGTCCGCGGGGTGCTTCTGGAGTTGTACCGGGAGGCGAAGGAACGCCTGCGGGACCCCGTCCTGGCGTGGGCGGACATCCAGAACGACCCCGAGCGCCGCCGCCGCTACCAGCGGGCCCGCGGCAAGGCCGGTCTGGTCCGGGCGACTTGGGACGAGGCCGTCGAGCTGGTCGCGGCGGCATACGTGCACACCATCGGGAGCCACGGCCCCGACCGGATCGCCGGCTGCTTCCCCGCCTCCGCGATGTCGACGGTGTCGCACGCGGCGGGCGCCCGCTTCCACGCCCTCATCGGCGCGCCCGTGCTGTCGTTCCACGACGGGTACGCCGGCCTCCAAGTCGCCTCCTCGCAGGTGTTCGGCGACCACCCCGACCCGCCTGAGGCGGGTGACCGGTGGGACGCGGTGTATCTGATGATGTGGGGCTGCGACGTCCCGGTGACCCGTGCGCGGGACGCGCGGGGGGCGGCGGAGGCACGCTACCGGGGCCAGAAGGTCTTGGCCGTCGCCCCCGACCACGCCGACGGCGCCAGGTTCGCCGACGAGTGGCTGCACCCGCGACCCGGCACGGACGGCGCACTGGCCCTCGGCATGGGGCACGTCGTCCTCAAGGAGTTCTTCGTCGACCGCGAGACACCGTTCTTCACGGACTACGTACGGCGGTTCACCGATCTGCCGTTCCTGGTCACGCTGGAGGAGCGCGACGGCTCCTGCGTCCCGGGGAAGTTCCTGCGCGCCTCGGACCTCGGGCAGCGCGGCGAGAGCGCCGAGTGGAAGACGGTGGTGCTGGACGAGGTCTCGGGCCGGGCGGTCGTCCCGAACGGCTCGCTGGGCTTTCGCCGGACCAGGTCGGGCAACAGCCGGTGGAACCTCGAACTCGGCGACACGACACCGCGGTTGAGCCTGTACGGCAGTGAGGTCGCCGCCGGTGTGCAGGTGCTGCTGCCCCGTTTCGACACCGACGGCGGGGCGCCGGGCCAGGGGTGCGGAGCCGTCGTACGGCGGGGTGTCCCGGCGACGAGGCTCGGCGGCGTCGCCGGGCCGCTGGTCACCACGGTCTTCGACCTGCTGCTCGCCCAGTACGGCGTGGCGCGGCCGGGACTGCCGGGCCACTGGCCCAAGTCGTACGACGACGCCGACGCGCCCGGCACACCCGCCTGGCAGGAGGCCCACACGTCCGTCCCGGCGGCCACGTGCGTGCGGGTCGCACGGGAGTTCGCGCGGACGGCGGAGCGGTCGCGGGGCCGCTGCATGATTCTGACGGGCGCCGACACCAGCCGATGGTTCCACTCCGAGACGATCGTCCGGGCCTGTCTCGCCCTGCTCCAGCTGACCGGCTGCCAGGGCCGCAGCGGCGGCGGCTGGGCGCTATGCGGGGTCCGGGAGCAGTGCGCCCCGGGGCCCGGCTGGGCGACGCTCGCGTCCGCGTCGGACTGGTCCCGGCCGCCACGCCGGATGGCCGGCACGGCGTACTGGTTCCTCCACACCGACCAGTGGCGCCACGACCGGTGCGCGGCCGACGCGCTCGCCTCGCCGCTCGGTCGGGACCGCTTCCGGGGGATGACGGGCGCGGACTGCCTCGCCCTTTCGGTCCGGTCGGGGTGGCTGCCGTCGTATCCGACCTTCGACCGCAATCCGCTGGAGCTGGGCGAGGTGTTCGGTGACCAGGTGGCACGGGTGGTGGCCGAACTGCGCGCGAGAACGCTGAAGTTCGCCTGCGAGGACCCGGACGCGCCGCGGAACTGGCCGCGGGTGCTGACGCTGTGGCGGTCCGACCCGTTCGGCTCGTCGGCGCAGGGCGGCGAGCACGTCCACCGGGACCTGCTGGGCACGCAGTCGTCCCGGCGGGCCGAGGAGGCCGCCGGGGATGTCCCGCCGGGGGAGGCGACCCGGAGCGACGAGGCACCGGAGGGCAAGCTCGACCTGCTGCTGTCGCTGGACTTCCGGCAGACGTCGTCGACGCTGCTGTCGGACGTCGTCCTGCCCTCCGCCACCTGGGACGAGGGGCACGACCTGCCCGGTACGGACCCGGACCCCTTCGTGGACTCCCCCTCCCCGGCCGCGGATCCGCCCTCTCGGGGGCGCACCGACTTCGACGTGTTCAAGGCGCTGGCCGAGCGGCTCAGCGAACTGGCCGTCGGCCGTCTGGGGGTGCGCAAGGACCTGGTGGCGACTGCGCTCCAGCACGACACGCCGGACGAGACCGCCCAGCCGGGCGGCGTCGTCCTGGACTGGAAGCGCGGGGAGTGCGCGCCCGTGCCCGGCAGGACCCTGCCGAACCTGACCGTCGTGGAACGCGACTACACGGCGATCGGCGCCAGGTTCGCGGCGCTCGGCCCGCTGGTGGAGCAACTCGGTCTGTCCGCCGGGGGAAACACGCTTCGCCCCGACGAGGAGGTCGAGTTCCTACGGCGGTCCAACGGTGTCTCGGCCGACGGCCGCCCCCTGCTCGACTCGGCCGTGAAGGCCGCGAACAGCGTCCACGCCCTGTCCGGCACCTCGCCTCGGTGGTCGGGCAGCGAGCCGGGCGGCCGGCACCGCACCGACTGCGCCCACGACACCGGATGCCCGGAGCCCTGGCACACCCTCACCGGCCGCCAGCACTTCTTCCTGGACCACGACTGGATCCACGAGATCGGTGAGGCGCTCCCGGTCTACCGGCCACCGCTGGACCGGAGGCAACTGTTCGGCGAGCCGCGCCTCGCCCCGGACGGCCGACCGGAGGTGGCGGTGCGTCACCTCACGCCGCACGACAAGTGGGCGATCCACCAGGAGTACCAGGACCACCTGTTCATGCTCGCCCTGTCCCGGGGCGGGCGGGCCATCTGGATGTCCCCGCAGGACGCCGAGGCGATCGGCGTGGCCGACGACGACCGGGTGGAGGCGGTCACCCGCGACGGCGTGGTCGTCGCCCGGGCCGTCGTGGCGCACCGGATGCCGCACGGCACGGTCTACGTGCAGCACGCGCGCGAGCGCACCGCCGCCGCCCCGCGGACCGGGGCCACCGGCGGACACGGCGGCGTCCAGGACTCGCCGCCGCGCCTGCTCCTCAAGCCGTCCCATCTCGTCGGCGGCTACGCCCGGTTGTCCTGGGCGTTCCCCTGCCCGGGCCCGACGGGCGACCAGCGCGACGAGGTGACGGTGATCCGCCGCAGCCAGGAGGTCGAGTACTGATGCGTCCGACGGCCCAGATCGCGATGGTGATGAACCTCGACAAGTGCATCGGCTGCCACACCTGCTCGGTCACCTGCAAGCAGGCGTGGACCAACCGGCGGGGCATGGAACACATCTGGTTCAACAACGTCGAGACCCGCCCCGGAGCGGGCTACCCGCGCCGCTACGAGGATCAGGAACGATGGCGCGGCGGCTGGGAGCTGAACCGGCGCGGCGCGCTCCGGCTGAAGGCGGGCGGCCGGATCCGCAGGCGCGCCGGGATCTTCTCCCACCCCGAACTCCCGCAGCCCGAGGACTACTACGAGCCCTGGGCGTACGGCGGCGGGCACCTCACCGATCCCCCACCGGGCGACGACACCTGCGGCGCACCGGCCCAGGGCGACCCGGACCCGTTGGTCGAGCGCGCGCGCAGGCAGGTCTCGGACAAGGTGCGGTCGGAGTTCGAGCAGACGTTCATGTTCCATCTGCCGCGCATCTGCGAGCACTGCCTGAACCCGTCCTGCGTGGCCGCGTGCCCGTCGGGGGCGATGTACAAGCGGGCGCAGGACGGCATCGTCCTCGTCGACGAGGAACGGTGCCGGGGCCGGCGGATGTGCGTGACGGGATGCCCGTACAAGAAGGTGTACTTCGACGAGCGCACCGGCAAGGCCCAGAAGTGCACGCTGTGCCGGCCGCGCGTCGAGGCCGGGCTGCCGACGGTGTGCTCACAGACGTGCGTGGGCCGGCTGCGCTATCTCGGGGTGGTGCTGTACGACGCCGACAGGGTGACGGCGGCCGCGTCCGTGCGCGACGAGAAGGACCTGTACGAAGCCCAGTTGGGCGTGTTCCTCGACCCCCACGACCGTGCCGTGCAGCGCGCCGCCGACGAGGCGGGGATCCCGTACGACTGGATGGAGGCGGCCCGCCGATCCCCCGTGCACGCGCTGATCAGCAGGTACCGCGTGGCGCTCCCGCTGCATCCGGAGTACCGCACGATGCCGATGGTCTGGTACATCCCGCCGCTGTCCCCGGTGGTGGACGCGCTGACGGAGACCGGGCACGACGGTGAGGACGCCCAGAACCTCTTCGGCGCGATCGACAGCCTGCGCATCCCCCTGGAGTACCTGGCGGAGCTGTTCACGGCCGGTGACGTCGGGCCGGTGCGGGCCTCGCTGTCGAAGCTCGCCGCGATGCGCTCCCACATGCGGGCGATCAACCTCGGTGAGGAGCCCGATCTCTCCGTGTCGGCCGCGGTCGGCATGGGGGTGCACGAGATCGAGGAGATGTACCGGCTGCTGGCACTCGCCGCGGACGAGGACCGGTACGTGATCCCGACGGCCGCCGTCGGGGACGCCCGGCGGCTGGAGGAGTCGGCGCTGCCGCAAGGGTGCAGCCTCGACTACTACGGCGGGCCGGGGATGGGCGGGGACGGCCCCTCCGGGCAGGACTCGGGGCGCACGCTGCTGCCGCTGATGCCGGTGGAGAACTTCCACGCCCTGCGTCGGCGACGGACCGCCGACGAGACGGACCCCGCCGTGACCCGCACAGCCGAGACCGAGGAGGCCTGATGCCCTCCTTCGAGGTGCTCTACCAGGCGGCCGCGCTCTGCCTGACCTATCCCGACGACGACTTCCGCGCCAGGCTGCCGCTGCTGCGCGAAGCCGCCCCGCAGCTGCGGGAGTTCACCGACCACGCGGCCGTCACCGCGCCCGGTGAACTGGCCGCGCACTACGTCGAGGTCTTCGACCTGGACGATCGTCACAGCCTGTACCTGAGCTGGTGGACCGACGGGAACACCCGGCTGCGCGGCCTGTCGCGGCTCCGCTTCGAGGACGTCTACCGCGCGTACGGCCTGGAACTCACCGGCGAGGAACTGCCCGACTTCCTGCCAGCGGTCCTGGAGTTCGCGGCCCGCACCGGCGACCTCGACCTCCTGCTGGAGCACCGCGACGCGCTGGAGCGACTGCGCTCCCGACTCACCGGCTTCGGCACGCCGTACGCGACCGTCCTGGACGCCGTGTGCGCCACGCTGCCGACCGCACACCCGGGAGCGCGCTCATGACCACGCTCTGCTCGGCGTGCTGCCGTACCTCACCTTCCTAGGCGGCTCCGCCCTTGGTGTCCTTGTCGTCGTCGACGATCTCCGCGTCCACCACGCCCTCGTCGTCCTGCGCCGATGTCTGTTCCGGGCCGGGGTGCGTGCCGGTGCCGGCGTCGGTCGGGGTCTGCTGGGACTGGGCGTACATCGCCTGGCCCATCTTCTGGCTGACCTCGGCGAGTTTGTCGATGCCGGTGCGCAGGGTGTTCGTCTCGGCGTTCTGCTCCAGCTGCCGCTTCAGGTCGGTGATCGCCGACTCGACCTCGGCCCTGATGTCGGCGGGGACCTTGTCCTCGTTGTCACGCAGGAACTTCTCGGTCTGGTACACGAGTTGCTCGCCCTGGTTGCGGGTCTCGGCGGCCTCGCGGCGGCGGTGGTCCTCCTCGGCGTACTGTTCCGCCTCCCGCATCATCCGGTCGATGTCGTCCTTGGGCAGCGCCGAGCCGCCGGTGACCGTCATCTTCTGTTCGCGGCCCGTGGCCAGGTCCTTGGCGGAGACGTGCATGATCCCGTTGGCGTCGATGTCGAAGGCCACCTCGATCTGCGGGACGCCGCGCGGCGCGGGGGGCAGCCCGGTGAGGTCGAAGACGCCGAGCTTCTTGTTGTACGCGGCGATCTCACGTTCGCCCTGGTAGACCTGGATGCCGACGGACGGCTGGTTGTCGGCGGCCGTCGTGAAGATCTCCGAGCGGCGGGTGGGGATCGTGGTGTTGCGCTCGATGAGCTTCGTCATGATGCCGCCCTTGGTCTCGATGCCCAGGGACAGCGGGGTGACGTCGAGCAGCAGGACGTCCTTGACGTCGCCGCGGATGACGCCCGCCTGGAGCGCCGCGCCGACGGCCACGACCTCGTCGGGGTTGACGCCCTTGTGCGGGTCCTTGCCGGTGAGTTCCTTGACGAGGTCGGTGACGGCGGGCATCCGGGTGGAGCCGCCGACGAGGATCACGTGGTCGACCGCGGAGAGCTTGATGCCGGCGTCCTTGACCGCCTGGTGGAAGGGGGTCTTGCAGCGGTCGAGGAGGTCCGCGGTGAGTTCCTGGAACTGGGCGCGGGTCATCTTCTCGTCGAGGTGGAGCGGGCCCTCGGCGGAGGCGGTGATGTAGGGGAGGTTGATGGTGGTCTCGGAGGAGCTGGACAGCTCGATCTTGGCCTTCTCGGCGCCCTCGCGCAGCCGCTGCAGCGCCATCTTGTCGCCCGCGAGGTCGATGCCGTACTGGCCCTTGAACTTCTTCACCAGGTGCTCGACGATCCGCTGGTCCCAGTCGTCGCCGCCCAGGTGTGTGTCACCGTTGGTCGCCTTGACCTCGATGACGCCGTCGCCGATCTCCAGCAGCGAGACGTCGAAGGTGCCGCCGCCGAGGTCGAAGACCAGCACGGTCTGCTCCTCGCCGCGGTCGAGGCCGTAGGCGAGGGCGGCGGCCGTGGGCTCGTTGATGATCCTGAGGACCTTCAGGCCCGCGACCTCACCGGCCTCCTTGGTGGCCTGCCGCTGGGCGTCGTCGAAGTACGCGGGGACGGTGATCACCGCGTCGGTGACGTCCTCGCCGAGGTAGGACTCGGCGTCCCGCTTCAGCTTCTGCAGCACCCGGGCGGACAGTTCCTGCGCCCGGTAGCGGGTGCCGTCGATGTCGCCCTGGTCCGGGAAGCGCCAGCTCGCGTCGCCCATGTGCCGCTTCACGGAGCGGGCGGTGCGCTCGACGTTGGTCACCGCCTGCCGCTTGGCGACCTCACCCACGAGGACCTCGCCGTTCTTGGCGAAGGCCACGACCGACGGTGTGGTCCTGGCTCCCTCGGCGTTGGCGACCACCGTGGGTTCCCCGCCCTCCAGGACGGCCACCACCGAGTTCGTCGTCCCCAGATCGATCCCGACCGCGCGTGCCATCGCTGTCCCCTTCCGCCAGGGCGCCCCTTGGACTCCAGCACAAAACCCGAGCGGGTTCTTGTCAATGGGACGAGTGACCTGGCGGGCGGGTGCCAAACGGGGGCTGAGCGGCCGCTCAGCCCCCGGTCCCGCGCCCTGGAAGAGGGGCGGGGAGCGGTTCAGCCCAGCTTGGCCGACAGCGTGATCGGAACCGCCTTCAGCGCCTGGCTGACCGGGCATTTGACCTTGGCGTCCTCGGCCCTGGCCTGGAAGTCCTCCTCCGAGATGCCCGGGATCGTGGCCTCGACGGTGAGGTGGATCCCGGTGATGCCCTCGCCGGGCTGGAAGGTCACGTCGGCGGAGGTGGTCAGCTTGGTCGGCGGGGTGCCGGCGTTGTCGAGGATGTTCGAGAACGCCATGGAGTAGCAGCTGGAGTGGGCGGCGGCGATGAGCTCCTCCGGGCTGGTCCTGCCGTTCGCCTCCTCGGCGCGCGACGCCCACGTCACCGGCTGCTGGGCGATGCTGCCGGAGGAGTCGAAGGAGACGACGCCGTTGCCCTGGAACAGGTTGCCTTCCCACACGGTGTGTGCGGAGCGCGTGGTTGCCACGATGAATCCCTTCGACATACCTACGGTGGTCCCGTGTTCGGGCCCGTGTCCCCCATCCGATCACACTCGCCCTCATTGCACCCGGAAGACCGGTCCACGGGGGGTGAACGGCAGGCTACGACCCCGCGGTACCAGATAGGCGTGCTCGCGCCGCACCCGCAGGACGTCGCACCAGCCGTCCGTGATGACCAGCACCGGCGCGCCCGGCGGGAAGTCGTCGGCGCGCTGCAGCAGGTCGATCCCGGGCTGCAGGACCGTGCCGCCCCGCCCGTGCACCCGTACCCGCCCCGCGATCTCGGTCACCGGCACGTACCCGGCGTCGTGCGGCGCCGCGTCGCAGAACACCACCCGCGCCGCCGGTACGTCCCGGGCGGCCGCGTAGGAGGCGATGGCGCCCAGTGCCTTGCCGAGCAGCACCCGGTCCATGGAGCCGGAGGTGTCCAGGACGACGCCGAAGGTGCAGCGGGCGATCTCCTCGGGCGGGTACCAGCGGCCCGCCCGCGGGATGTCGGGCGTGGACGCCTGGCGGCGCGCGGGGCGGGCGTAGGAGCGCAGCGGCTCAGGGCGCGGCACGAACTCGTCGAACCAGCGGGCCAGCCGGGCGTCCCAGGGCAGCGGTGGATGGCTGAGGGCGCGGATCTCCTGGACCAGGCCGCCGGGGAGGAAGCCGCGCTCCTGCTGCTGGTGCAGGTCCAGGCCGTGCGAGAGGCCGCGGCGGTAGAACCCGTCGAGGTCGCACGTGTCGCCGGGCGGGCCGAGCGGCGCGCCGAGGACGTCACCGACGCCCTTGCCGCGCAGGGTGGCCAGCCGGCGGATCCGGCGCAGGTCACCGGCGATCCGGTCGTACACCTCCTCGGCGGACAGCCCGGCGAACTGCGCGTCGTACAGCAGCCCTTGGGGCATCTCGCCGACCTGCATCTCGCGCAGCCAGCCGTTGATGACGTAGTCGCAGGCGACGTTGAACAGGTACGGGTCGCGGCCGCCGCAGCGGTCGCCGTGCCGCAGGGCGGCGTGCAGCATCTCGTGGGCGAGGATGAACCGCCACTCCTCGTCCTCGAACGTCCGCAGCGGGTTGATGTAGATCTCGCCGGCCTCCGCGTCGACGGCGGCGACGGCGATGCCGTGCGCGCGGGCGAGTTCGGCATCGGCGACCAGCTTGATGCCGGCCGCGATGCCGCCGAGCAGCGGGTAGGAGGTGATGAACCACTCCAGCGCCCACTGCCAGGGCCGCTTCTTGACCGGCTCGCCGTCCATGGCGTCGCGGCGGCCGCCCGCCATGTCCATCGCGGTGGAGACGGTGCGGGTCAGCGCGTTGGCGAAGGCCAGCTGGTGGTCCGGGGGCTGCCCGTACCAGCCGCGCCATTCCACGAGAAGCTGGTCGGGCTCGGCTCCGGCGGTGCCGCAGCGCTCGTACACGGCCGGGAGCCCGCCCCGCCGCCAGTGCGCGGCGAGTCGCTCCTCGTCACCGTCCGGGTAGGTCAGCGGATGGTCGTCCGGGGGACGGCCCAGCGGGAAGGACAGCAGGAAGCGGTTGACGACCACGCAGCGCGCCGCGAGGTCGTACCGGTCGGGCTGCTCGCGCTCCCCCTTCGCCGCCGGGACGTGGCCGAAGCCGAGGTGGAGGACGGCGTGCGCGATCGACCACGCCCAGACGGCGGGATCGGCGACGCGGGCGGGGTGGGCGTGCAGGGTGCCGCTGGAGGAGACGCGGACGAGTCCGTCCCGGGGTGCCGTGTCGCACTTCTCGTCGCGGCAGACGCTGAACTCGACGGCGCCGAGCGCGGGGTTGGCCCGTACCAGCCGCATGCCCTCGGCGAACGCCTCGGCCGCGACATCCCGCTTCTTCTTCGCGGGAGACCGGTTGGCGGGAGTGCGGCTCATCGACGCGCCTGAACCAGCCGCGGCATGTCCCGGGCCGCCTCCACCAGGAACCAGGACGGCAGGACGGGGTTGCCGTCGGCGTCGGAGGCGATGACGCTCTGGGCGACCTCGACGGAGATCTCCGCGAGCTGCACCAGCAGCGACTTGGCCCGGTACGCGGTCTGCCGGCCGCTCGCCGACATGTGCTCCTTGCTGACGGGCAGTTCCTTCACGAGGCGCCCGCGGAAGGACTCGGCGAGGTAGTACAGCAGGTCGCGGTCCTCCGTGCGGTGCGGCCAGCGGGCGTCGCCCTTGAGGATCGCCTCGATGCCGAACCGGCTGCGCACGATCTTGACGTAACCGCAGAACGCGGTGGCGTGCGTCGGCGTCAGCGTGCCGTGCGCGATCACCTTCAGCGTCTCCTCGTCGAGGTCGCGGCCGAAGGAGTGCAGGGCGTCGGAGAGCATGTGCCAGGAACGGGGCGTGGAGAACGGCTCCTCGGTCTTCGGCGGCTTGGACCACAGGTGGTCGGGCCGGTCGGTGAGGTGGTCCAGGATCCAGGGGTGGATGCCGTTGTTCCCGGCCCAGGTCAGCCAGTCCTTGGGGGACGCCTCCAGATGGACGTGGGTGAGGCGGTTGACCAGCGCGGAGGCGATGGGGCGGGCGAGGGCGTTGTCGGTCGCGCGGTTGCCCGCGCCGACGACGATCGACCCCTTGGGCAGTTCGTAGCTGCCGATACGGCGGTCCAGGATCAGCGAGTAGAACGCCTTCTGCACGTCCGGGGTGGCCGCGTTCAGCTCGTCCAGGAACAGGCAGTACGGCTCGTCGCGGGCGATGGCCTCCGGCGGGCAGAACACCGAGCGGCCGTCGCGGATCTGCGGGACGCCGATCAGGTCCTCCGGGGCGAGCTGGGTGCCGAGCAGGCTCACGCACTCCAGCCCCAGCGACTCGGCGAAGTCCCTGACCAGGGAGGACTTTCCGATGCCGGGGGCGCCCCAGAGGAAGACCGGCCGCACGGTGGCGAGGCCGAGGAGGAGTTCGGGGACACGGGCGGGCGTGACGGTGACGGCTGCCTGCAAGGCAGGGGCTCCTTGGGGGTGTTCGAGGGGGTTCGACTCGAACAGTGTGTGCCCCGGGCCTCGGGGACGCAGCCGATTTTCAGGCGGCCCGCTCCTGCGGTTCCGTCGCCACCGGCACCTGGGGCCCGTTCGACTCGTGCAACCAGCGCCGCAGCACACGGTGGACGTGCTCGGCCCCGGCGAGATCCTCCCCGTCGTCGACCGGCGCGGACAGGGCGAGCGGTGACAGCAGGAACGGCTTGCCCTGCGCGCCGCCGAGTCCGCCGTGCGAGCCGATCTGCTCCTCGAAGGCGAGGACCTCGCCGTCGGCCGGGTCGTGCGCGGAGTTGACCATGATGTCGGCGGCGTTGGTGAAGGAGTGCGTACGCCGTACGGCGTCGGCGGCGCCCGGACCGAACAGCTTCAGCGGCCCCGGATCCTCCTCCAGTCGGTCCAGCGGGATCTCCGCGCCGTACGCGCCGAGCACGACACCGCCGTGCCGCTCGCTGCGTACCAGGAGGAAGCCGACGCCGGGATGGTTGGCGAGGGTGCCGAGCAGGGCCGGGTGGCGGGCGTCGATCTCCTCCTTGGTCATCCGGTGCGGCACGTCCGGGAAGGAGACCAGGCCGAGGTTGCCGGAGGCCAGCACGATCGGCTCGGAGCGGCGGCCCTGCAGTCGGTACTGGTCGCCGCCCTCCTCGACGGGCCGGTGCAGGGCGGCCCGTACGGCCGCGCGGGCCTCGGCGCCGCTGCGGGTGCGCCGCGCCCTGCGGGGCACGGGCAGCCCGCAGCCGGCTCGCACCAGGTCGCCCAGGCCGAGACCGTAGCGGGCACGGAAGGTCTCGCCGGGGCTCTGGCCGTGGTCGGAGAGCACGACGATCCGGTACGGCCGGGGCGCGTGCTCGACGACGTTCTCGATCGACGCGAGCGCCCGGTCGAGGCGTTCGAGGACCTTCTGGGCGTCGCGGCTGAACGGACCGGAGTGGTGGGCCACCTCGTCGTACGCCACGAGGTCGGCGTAGACGGCGGCACGTCCGGCGAGCATGTCACCCATCACCGCGGCGACGACGACATCCCGCTCGACGACGGTCGCGAAGGCCCGCACGAGGGGGTACAGGCCGCCCCGGGAGACGCGTGGGCGGACCTTGCGGGCGCGGGCCAGGGTGGACTGGCCGATCTCGCGGCCGACCTCGGCGGTGAAGGACAGGGCGGTGCGCACGGCGTTGGCCGGGTCGGAGAAGTAGGCGAAGTAACCGGCCCGGGAGCGGTTCTCGCGGCTGCGGCGCCTGGTGGCGATGGACAGCACGAGTGCCTGCTCGCCGGCGCCGCCGCTGAAGAGGTTGCCGCGGCTGGCTCCGTCGGCGCCGAGCAGCCCGGGGTCACCGGTGCGGTCGACGGCGCGGCGCTGGAGCTCGGCGGCACTGGTGGGCCGGTTGCAGACCATGACCTCGCGGGCCGCCTTCTCGTACCAGCGGAAGGCGGGGACGTCGTGGTTGCTGCCGTGCAGGATGCCGAGCTGACTGGCGCCGGTCTGGCTGGACCAGTCGGTGCGCCACGGGGTGAGCCGGTGGGTGGGCCGTGCGCCGCCGGTGCCGGGGGTGTCGCCGAGCCAGCGGGCGACGGTGGGCATCAGACCCTTGCCGACGGCGTCCAGGAGGACGTCGTGGCCGACGCCGTCGAGCTGGACGAAGACGGTCCCGGGACTCGACGGGCCGGGCGGCAGGGCTCTGCGGCGGCGGTCGGCGAGACGGTACAGGCGGCGCCGGTAGGTGTCGTCGTCCCGCACGGCGAGGGCGGCTCCGGTGGCGGAGGCGACTGCGGACATCACGGCGGCGACGATGACGGCGGTCTCCGGGGCCGCCGCGCTGTCCCCGGAGGGGACCAGGCTGAGGGCGACGATGAGGAGCGAGCCGTTGAGGAAGAACACCAGCAGGCCGAGCACGAGGGCGGGCACCAGCAGCAGGAGCCGGACGAGCAGCGGCCACACCAGCGCGGACAGCAGACCGAAGGCGCCGGCGCCGAGGGCCGCGGTGACCGCGAGATCGGTGGCGCTGTCGTCGTCGGCCGACTGGAGCTGGAAGTCGGGCAGGATCCCGGCGAGCACCAGCATGGTCACGGTGGAGACGGCCCACACGGCGACGCTCCGCCCGATCTGACTGGCGACCCGCCGCCACCGCCCCTCTCGCACGCCCAGCCCACCTCACGTCCCGGCTCACCGCCACGCGCAGACCTCTGCGCACCCCACCCTGTCACAACGGGGTGCGCGCCCGACCGGTTCCCTTTGTCCCCTCGGATCCGGGCCCGCCCGCGCGAGTCCGCGGGGACCGCCGGCCGGGCTCGTCAGCGCCCGTCGTAACCGGCGGTCGGCATCGACAGCCTCCGGTGCACCCGGGCCTTCATCTGCGCGTCGTACAGCGGCTCCGCGTGCCCCACCGTCTCCACGCGGACCCCGCGCCGCGCGCACTCCGCGGTGAACTCCTCGACGGACGACAGCGCGCTGCCAAGCACTCTGCGGCTGGGGGCCACGAACAGGTCGAGGCCGGGGCGCACGCCCTCCCACAGGATGCTGTGGTCCGTCCGCAGCGCGCGCACCAGGAGCTCGCGCGCGACGACGTACCCGTGTTCGGCGGCCCACCGGGCGCACATCGCGTGCTGGCTGCGGGAGTCCACCAGGAAGGGGTCGGCGTCCAGCTCTTCGAGCGGCGTCAGACTGGCGATCGCCGTCACGCGCACTACGGATGACCCCATGGCGTCCCCCTCACCTCCGGGTTTCGCCGCCGACCCTACTCCAGCCCGTACGCTTCGGGGAGTCGCGCGAAGGAGGCAAAGAAGTGCCGGTGGAGATCACCTGGTGGGGGCACGCCACCTGCACGGTCGCCGACTCGAACGTACGCGTCCTGACCGACCCCCTGTTCGCACGCCGGCTCGCGCATCTGCGCCGCCGCCGGGGCGCGGTGCCTCCGCCGGGCGCCTGGCGCGCGCAGGTCGCCGTGGTCTCCCATCTGCACGCCGACCACCTGCACGTGCCGTCCCTGGCCAGGCTGGAGCAGGGCACGCGCCTGCTCGTGCCCCGGGGCGCGCTCCGCTCGGTGCCGGCGCTGCGCCGGCTCACACATCTGCGGATCACGGAGATGGCGCCCGGGGACGTGGCGCCGGTGGCCGATCTGACCGTTCGGGCCGTGCCCGCGCGGCACGACGGGCGCCGGCTTCCCGTCGGTCCGCGCCGCTCCCCCGCCCTCGGATACGTCATCGAGGGCGAGGCACGTACGTATTTCGCCGGTGACACCGGCCTGTTCGAGTCGATGGCGAAGGAGGTCGGTCCGGTCGACGTGACGCTGCTGCCGGTGGGCGGCTGGGGACCGTATCTCGGTGACGGCCACCTGGACGCGGGGCGTGCGGCCGAGGCGCTCGCCCGGCTCGCGCCGCGCAGTGCGGTGCCGGTGCACTACGGCACGTACTGGCCGATCGGCATGGACGCCGTGCGCCCCCATGAGTTCCACGCTCCCGGTGACGAGTTCGCGCGGCTCGCGGCGGAGCGCGCGCCCGGCGTGTCGGTGCACCGGCTGGCGCACGGGGAGAGCGTGCGTCCGGAGGTGAGCCGGTGACGGTGCTGGCGGTCACCACGACGGTGCTGCCGACCGAGTCCACGCAGCAGGCGCTCGGCTATCCGTCGCTGTTCCTGCTGGTGCTGATCGGGGCGCTGGTGCCGGTCGTGCCGACGGGGGCGCTGGTGAGTTCGGCGGCGGTGGTGGCCTTCCACCAGACGGCACCGTTCTCGCTGGCACTGGTGTTCGTGACGGCGTCGACGGCCGCCTTCCTCGGCGATGTGACGCTGTACTGGCTGGGGCGGCGCGGGATGGGCTCGAAGAACGGCTCGCGCTGGCTGGAGGCGATCCGCTCGCGCGCCCCCGAGGACCGGCTCGCGCAGGCCCAGCGCAAGCTCGCCGACCACGACGTGGCCGTGCTGGTGCTGTCGCGGTTGGTGCCGGCCGGCCGGCTTCCGGTGATGCTGGCCTGCCTGCTGGCGAAGTGGCCGATGCGGCGCTTCGCCCGCGGCAACCTTCCCGCCTGCCTGGCCTGGGCGGTGACGTACCAGTTGATCGGGATCCTCGGGGGCTCGCTGTTCGACGAGCCCTGGCAGGGCGTGGTCGCGGCGATCCTGTTGACCGTGCTGGTCAGCGCGGCACCGACGGTGTGGCGGTGGCTGCGCGGGGCGGGTGGCGCCCACTGACGCGGGTACGGGCCGCTAGGTCGTGTCCGCAAAGTCCCGTCGTCCGCCCGGAGGGCGGGCCCCGCGGCGTATGGTGCGTGCTCTCGGCGTGCCGGGCGGAAGCCCTC